>JAYUVA010000255.1:0-7164 GCA_043754375.1 Candidatus Kuenenia sp.
GCGATTCACACAGTGAACCACCTGAATCTCACCTTCCGCCAACACTTCCCGCCGATTCACCCGTGCCATCACCGGTCTCCTTCGCATGAACCCAAACACCTGACACTTGACGCTTCCAAGACTATCTGACAACTTGCACCCTGTCAAGTCACTATGGATGGCCCCTCGATCTCGCCCTTCGATCGCAACGGAAAGCCCATGAGTAACTCCGTACAGACTCCAGAACCGATGATGAAGAAGGACGTTGCCAAGTTCCTGCAATGCTCCGAGCGGCAAGTTGAACTGATGGTCAAGGCGGGAAGAATTCCCAAGCCGATCTACATTTCCGACGCCTCGCCACGTTGGAAACGCAGTGCAATTGATGCTTGGGTGGAACAGCTGGAGTCAGAAACGAATCCTACAGATTCGAACAACTGATCCTGTCTAGGTCCATCACCTTGCATGCTCACGAAACCGTCTGGTTCATGATCCGCTAATTATTTAGCGGATCAGACTCAGGCGGGATTTTCTCTAGAGACATGTTCATCCCCACAAGGAAGGATCCCAAGCTATGGATGGCCCCATTGATCCAGCCCCATTGATCCAGCCCCATTGATCCAAATGGCCCCCATTGATCCAAATGGCCCCATTGATCCATTGATCCCATTCGAGAAGCCCTCGCTGAAGCGTTCGAGATGAACCGTGAAGATGCTCGCAGGGGGGCCTGAGCATCCTTTGAAGAAGTGGCGATCCAACCGTGAAGCGGCGCGATCTGATACCGACGATGAAATCAACAACCGGCGAGTCGGTCGAGCGACATCGCCTACTTACCGATCAACGCGAGGTTATCGCGATGAATCACTTCACCGAATGGCACATGGCCGAGTGCGGTGGCGATCTGGTCGGAGCGGCGGCCCTGGATGCGGCGGATTTCGTCTGACGAATAATTGGCGAGCCCGCGCGCGATCTCCACGCCGTTCCTGCTCTTTAATCCCACTAGCGCGCCGGGTTCGAATTCGCCCTGCACTTCGGTGATGCCGACGGCGAGCAGGGATCGTCCGGATTCGCGGACGGCCTTGGTCGCACCATCATCGATCACCAGCACCCCTGCCGGCGGGGCACCAAAACCAATCCAGCGTTTCCATGAAACAACCGCTTCACCTTTAGCCAGAAACAAGGTGCCGGTTGTCTTTCCTTCACGAATATCGTCCAGCACGGAATCACTGCGACCGCTTGCCAGAATCACGGTTTCCCCCATGCCGGTTGCCGCGAGGATGGCCCGCAGTTTGGACGCCATTCCGCCGCGACCGCGAGTGCTCTGTTCCGCCGCGGCAAGTTTCAGCAACGAGTCGTCCGGCTTTTCGATCAGCGGAATGACGATGCTCGCCGGATCCGATGGCGGGCCGTTGTAAAGTCCAGCGATGCCTGACAGGATGACGAGCAACGGATCAGGCAACAGCGTCGCCAGCATGGACGCCAGTTGATCGTTGTCACCGACCGCAATTTCTTTGATGCTCACCGTATCATTTTCATTCACGATCGGGACGACACCAAAATCGAACAGTGTACGCAGCGTGTTTCGCACATTCAGGTATCGCTGTCGATTGCGAAAATCGTTTCCGGTGAGCAGCAGTTGGGCCGTCCTCAGACCGTTTTTCATCAGCGCATCGTTCCATGTACGCATGAGTTGCGGTTGTCCGATGGCGGCAGTCGCCTGGAGCGCCGGAAGTGAATCAGGGCGGCGATTCAGTCCCAGAATTCCGATCCCGGCCCCGACTGCGCCGCTCGACACGAGCACAACTTTGCGCCCCGTCTGCTGAATGCGGAAAATCTGATCGGAAATGCACTGAATTCGCTCCAGATCCAGGCGATCGTTGTCTGTCGTCAGGACATTGGTCCCGATCTTGACGATTACAGTCTGGCAGGCTTCAAATGCCTCTTGTCTGACAAAATCTTGCATCGTGAACTCTAAGAACCAAAAATGTTTAACCCGAGCCAACGGCGAGGCGTCAGGTTACGGGAATCCTCGCCGATGGCTCGGGTTAAACGAAGACGGCCGATTTTTCAAGGAAGATGAGTTCGTCCCATGATTCCTATCCGTTCTTACCCAGACCAAATTCTGCCCGCAGCTGCGTGATTGCGACGTCAGCCTGGCTGGCAGAAATGACGACACACAATTTCAGCTCGCTCGTGTTAATCATTTCCACATTGATGCTGTTTGCCGCCAGACATCGAAACAATCGGGCTCCGACGTCCGTGTGGCTTCTGAGCCCGATGCCTGAGACAGAGATTTTTCCGATCCTGCGATCCGAGGTGACGATCGAGCCGGTATAAGTCTCCATGACTTCGCGCAGCAACAGAATCGCACAATCCAGATCAGCACGCGGTACAGTGAAGGAAATTGTCGCCTGACCGTCACGCGCGGCGTTCTGCACGATCATATCAACCAGGACGCCACCTTCTGCAATTGCCGTAAACACAGCTTCAGCAATTCCGGGATCGTCGGGCAGATTGCTTAACGTGACGCGCGACTGGTTGGTGTCCGCCGTGATATCACTCACAACAATACTTTCCATACTGTCCAGCCGAGAGATTATGTCTGCCGTCAGTTCCGGGCTGGCAGTATCAATCGCGCCATTGCGATGCGCGTTGGAAACGCAGCCAACCTGAGGCAGCGACGACTTGACTTTGTCCAGTTCGAAGCCAGAATGAGCCGCGTGGACCGCGTCGTTACATCGACTCCGATCAATCAGGACGGAAATCTTGATCTCGCTGGTGGTCACGACACGAATATTGATTCCGCGTTCGGCCACTACCTGAAACATGCGAGCGGCGACACCGGTATGCGTCTGCATTCCATGCCCGACGACGGAAACTTTTGACAAACCCGTCGTCGCGACGACATCCTCCGCCTGCAAATTGTGAGCGGTGGCCCTGGCGACCGTGAGTGCAGCAGAGAGCTCATCCTCGGCGACGGTGAAGGATACATTCGCCGTGCCTTCGCGAGCCACGTTCTGCACGACCATATCGACAGGAATCCTTGCGGCCGACAGTGACGAAAATAACGTGCTCATGACGCCCGGCTGATCCGGCAAACCGACCAGTGTGATCATGGCTTCATTGCGGACAAACGCCACACCGGTCACAACGGACGTCACTATATCGGATTCCGGCGCGATCAATGTTCCCGGCCCGTCTGAGTAGGCCGGTCGAACTCGCAATTGCACACGGTATTTCTTTGCAAACTCGATCGACCGCGAATGCATGACGCCAGCACCAAGGCTGGCGAGTTCCAGCATTTCGTCGTAGGAAATGCGTTCGACTTTCCGAGCCTCCGGCACCACGCGCGGGTCTGTCGTAAACACGCCTTCCACGTCGGTATAGATCTCACACAATTCTGCGTTCAGTACGGCCGCAAGGGCTGTTGCGGTCGTGTCACTGCCACCCCGCCCCAGAGTGGTGATATTCATTTCCGCATCGACGCCCTGGAAACCGGCAGCAATCACAATGTTGCCTGCCCTGAGCAGTTCCTGCATGCGTGTGGTGGAGATGCTCACGATACGGGCTTTCGTGTGAGTCGTATCGGTGAGCACGCCGATCTGAGCACCCGTGAGGCTGATGGCTTCTTCGCCAAGTTCGTGAACGGCCATTGCCATGAGCGCCACGGATTCCTGTTCTCCGGTGGAAAGCAGCATATCCATTTCACGAGGTCGGGGATGACTTGTGATCTCCTTCGCCAGTTCCACCAGTTCGTCCGTCTTGTGTCCACGCGCACTCACGACGACGACGACGTCGTACCCTCTGCGTTTTGCTTCAACTGCGCGGCCGGCTGCGCCTCGGATTTTTTCCGCATTGGCCACACTGGTGCCACCAAACTTCTGGACAATGACTGCCACGTTCTCAGAATCTCCTGCAATGTCGGATCGGATTTCGTTGGGGGAAGCGTGATTTGTTGTACCAAAAGTGCAAGGAAGAGACATGCAGTTTCTCAGGCCGGAATCCAAGTTTAACGCATGGACAACAAAGAACGCCGGAGGTTGGCGTCTTTTCCGTGTATTCCGTTGTTTCCGTGGTTAAAAACCGACGACTGGAATGCAAACGGGTGCCACGCAATTAAGATGCCTGGAGCCTTGGAAAAGAGGTCAGGCACGAATAGCCAAATGGCCCGAAGGGTGCTGCGCAGTATTCGTGCCTGACCCCTTTTTCCAAGCCCTGACCCCTTTTTCCAAGCCCATCCGACTTCCCCTGCTGGCTCATTCAATATGGAATCTTCCCGTGGCGACCTTGCGATTCTGGCAGGGTCCGGAAACCCGCGATTCGCGAAACGCATCGCGGATTCTCTGGGTGTGAACCTGACACCGTGTGAGGCACAGATCTTCAGCGAAGGCAATGTCTTTGTCCGCATTCTGGAGAACGTCCGGGGCCGTGACACTTTCGTGATTCAGGGCGTGCATCGTCCTGTCAACGACAACTTCGTGGAACTGTTGTTCTGGATCGATGCACTCAAACGCGCCAGTGCATCGCAGATCACGGCTGTCATTCCCTATTTCAGCTACGCCAAGGGCGATAAGAAGGACGAACCACGTGTCTCCATCCGCGCTCGTGTGTGTGCCGATGCCATCGAAGCGGCGGGGGCAGATCGAGTTCTGACGATGGATCTGCACAGTCCACAGATTCAGGGATTCTTCAGCGTCCCGGTCGATCACCTGTACGCTCGATCGGTCATCTGCGACCACATCAAGTCACTCAACATCCCAAACCTTGTGATCTGCAGCCCCGATGTCGGATTCGCTAAGTCTGCTTCGGCGTTTGCCAATCTGCTCGGTGTGCCCGTTGTCATTGGAAATAAGCAACGCAAGGATCACACCGAGCGGGCTCAGGTGCTGGAGGTGATCGGCTCCGTCGATGGCTGTAACGTGCTGATGGTTGATGATTTCACAATCACAGGCGGTTCGCTGGTGAGTATGGCTGATGTCCTGAAGTCTCGCGGAGCAAAAGATGTCTATGCTGCCGTATCGCATGGCGTGTTTTCCAAAGGTGCAGTTGCGAGGATCGAACAGAGCTGCATTAAACGCCTCTATGTGACGGACACGATCGAACCGGAGCTGGAACCTCACGGCACCAGACTCGAAGTCATCTCCATTGCGCCGCTGTTTGCTCAAGCGATCCGTTCGATCCACGATCGCACGAGCGTGAGCATGTTGTTTCCGGATGTGAAGGCGTTGTGATGAGCAAGCTCTCGCCCATGATGGAACGCTACATGGAGGTGAAGGGGCAAAACCCTGGCACCATATTGCTGTTCCGGATGGGAGATTTTTACGAGTTGTTTTTTGAAGATGCCCAGAACGCCGCGAAAGTTCTGGGGCTGACACTCACTAGCCGCGACAAAGCGTCGGACAATCCGACTCCGATGGCCGGCTTTCCGTATCATCAACTGGATGCCTACCTGCAAAAGCTGATCCGTGCTGGATTTCGAGCGGCGATCTGCGATCAGGTCGAAGACTCGAAAAAAGCCAAGGGACTGGTTCGTCGCGAAGTCACCCGCGTCGTGACGCCAGGCACTCTGACGGATGATGAATTGCTCGATCCGCGACAGAGCAACTTTCTGGCGTGCGTCGCTCCTGCAAAAAACAGCATTGGCCTGGCCTGGCTGGAATTATCGACCGGACGATTCCTGCTCACCGAACTCGAACCATCGCAGCTGCAGGACGAACTTGCACGCATCAGTCCTGCCGAATGTCTCATTCCGGAAAGTGCTGCGCAGGATGGCAACCTGCAAATGCGCCGCACGGAGCAACAGTCTTTGGTGCTGACGACGCGCCCGGACTGGTGTTTTGGTCGGGATGAATCGCGGCGACTGCTGAACGAGCACTTTGGCACGTTGACGCTGGAAGGCTTTGACGTTGACGATTCACCTGGCGTCACGGCTGCCGGAGCCCTGCTGGATTATGTCCGCGAAACTCAACGCACTGCGTTAACGCATATCGTCCGCATCGAAGCCTGGCGGCGAAGTCGCCACATGATCATCGACGAAGCAACTCGTCGCAGCCTGGAACTGGCGCAAACACTGCGGGATGGTCGCCGTGACTTTACGCTGCTGGGCGTGATGGACGAAACCTGCACGCCGATGGGATCACGGTTGCTGGCCGAGTGGCTTTCCAGTCCGCTTACGGACATCGAACAGATCACACAACGCCAGGATGCGATTGAGGAACTGGTCAACCAGTTGACTCTGCGTGACGACGTCCGCGAACTGCTGAAGGAAACATACGACCTGCAGCGCCTGACATCACGTATTGCCACGGGGCGCTGCAGCCCACGCGATCTGGTCTGCCTTGCCAGGACATTGGGGCAACTGCCGCGACTGCGCGCCAAACTGGCCGAACGAAAATCAAAACGACTGCAGACGCTGGAACAACGGATCGAACTGTGTCCGGAAGCTCACGCCGCGATCACTGCTGCCGTCGTGGATGAACCACCATTGACAATCGCGGATGGCGGCGTCATTCGTCCTGGCTTCAACAGCGATCTCGACGAACTACGCGACCTGATGCGCGGCGGTCGTCAGTGGATGGCTGCCTATCAGCAAAAGGAAAGCGAACGCACGGGAATTTCGAACCTGAAGATTGGTTTCAACAAGGTCTTCGGATACTACCTTGAAGTCACGGCATCACACCACGAAAAAGTGCCTGCCGAATACATTCGCAAACAGACGCTGAAGAATCAGGAACGATACATCACTCCGGAACTCAAGGAGTACGAAGAAAAGGTTCTGCGTGCTGAAGACCGTGCAAAAGCTCTCGAACAGGAATTGTTTGCGACGCTCCGCGAACAGGTGGCGACTTTTGTTCCACTTTTACTGCGAACAGCCGATTCGATGGCTGAGATCGATGTCCTCGCCGCACTGAGTACACTTGCAGCCAATGCCGGCTATTGCCGACCGATGCTCACATCGGAACCCATTCTGGACATCCGCGACGGGCGGCATCCGGTCCTTGATCGCCTGCTTCCCGCCGGTCAGTTTGTGCCAAATGACGTACGACTGGGATTGAAAGGTGGGGACGATGAGCAGTGTGCCATCGGTCGAGTTCAGATCATTACGGGGCCGAACATGGCTGGCAAAAGCACCTACATTCGCCAGGCCGCACTCATCACGATCATGGCTCAGATGGGCTCATTTGTTCC
>JAYUVA010000256.1:0-9662 GCA_043754375.1 Candidatus Kuenenia sp.
GTCTACAGAAGCACGCACCGGCACACGCACTGTTTGCCATCAAGTTCCGGTCACGAAGACTCGCACTGTGTGTGAAGATCAGGGTCACTGGGAAGAAAAGACTGTTGCCTGCGTTGGGTGCAACAATGGCTGCGGTGGATGCAATAACTGCGGCTCATGCGGAGGCTGTGCTCAGTCTTCAGCCTGCTGCCCACAGACTTGCCGAGTCTGGGTTGCCAATCCGGTTCAGCGCACGGTTGAGTACACGGCTTACGAAGCTCAACAGTCTCAGGAAAATTACACGTACAACGTCACGGTTTGCCATCCGGAAACACGTACACGTACGGTTAACGTCTGTCGCCAAGTTTCAGAGCAGGTGCCTTACACCTACACTGTGAATCTTTGCAGAGCAGAAGCGCGTACGCGGACGATTCAGGTTGCTCGCCAGGTCACTGAACAGGTTCCGTACACGTACAGTGTTACGGTTTGCCATCCAGAAACGCGTACTCGTACGGTAAACGTTTGTCGTCAGGTTTCAGAGCAGGTGCCTTACACCTACACTGTCAACCTGTGCAAAGCAGAAACCCGCACCCGTACGGTTCAGGTTGCTCGCCAGGTCTCTGAACAGGTGCCTTTCATCTACCACGTTACGGTTTGCCATCCGGAAACCAAAACACGCACAGTCAACGTTTGCCGTCAGGTTGCGGAGCAGGTGCCTTACACCTACACCGTCAACCTGTGCAAGGCAGAAGCTCGGACCCGTACAGTTCAGGTTGCTCGCCAGGTCTCAGAGCAGGTCCCGTACACTTACTCCGTGACTGTTTGCAAACCAGAAGCCCGCACTCGCACGATTCAGGTTGCACGTCAGGTTTCAGAGCAGGTTCCTTACACCTATTCTGTCTGCGTAATGCACCCCGAACAACGCGATATTCAGGTCCAGGTCTGCCAGATGGTAGAAAAGGTTGTTTCCTGTCAGGTTTACCACCCCGCAGCACCAGCTTGTGGTGGATGTCAGGTTGCTCCAGCAGTAGTTGCTCCAGCAGTAGTTGCTCCAGCCGAAGTTGCTCCAGCCGCAGCTGTAACTCAGTGATTCCAGTCGAAGTGGCAGTTCGCTGCTGATTTGATTTGAATACAAGAACACCTCGGGAAGCAATTCCCGAGGTGTTTTTATTGGGCAATCTGAAAGCATCACGCTGCCAGCAGAAGTTCGAACTGGCCTGTCATTCGTGGTCGTATCACTTCTCCTCGTCTTGCCACACCGGCATCTCATCATCTGTCACATAACTCTGCAGTATTTCGTGTGGGCGAAAACGGTTTTTATAGTTCATCGAACCGCAGTCGCGGATGTAGTAGCCCATGTAGAGCCATGCGCGTCGGTTTGTCCGTCCATCTTCGATCTCTTTCTGAATCGAAAAAGTTCCCAGTCCGCAATCGCGATATTCCGGATTGTAAAAAAAATAGATACTGGACATCACAGATGCGGTCACGTCCACCAGTCCAAGCCCAATCAGTCTGCCGTTGTCGCGATATTGAAATTCCCTGGCGAACTCAAAGTGGCCTTCGAGGAAGGACTCGCGATATTGATCCTTCGTGATTTCGCGACACGGCCATTGGCGGCGATGATGCATGTCCAGATGAAAGTGGTTGTAGAGCGAAATATGTTCGTTGCTCACGGTTGGCTCCCGGATTGTCAGTGTTACTCCGGCGTTGCGTGTCAGGCACCGACGTTGATTTTTGTTCGGCACAAAATCCGGGAGACACACTCGCAGGCTGCGGCATTCCCGACACGCCGCACAGGCCGGACGGAACAGGGTTCTTCCAAAGCGCCGCCAGCCGCGCGAGAGCAATTGCTCATAGCGTGCCTCAGTAAGGTCGTACGCGATCCGATAGATCATCCTTGCCGTTTGTCCCGGCAGGTAGGAACATGGCGATGCCGTGCCTTCAATTTCCAGTTCTGCAAACGGCGCGTCGTGTGTCATCTGTTTGAAATCCGTTAGACTACGAAAGTTGGTCTGCCAGATGCTGTCTGTTTGTTCTGCCGCAAAGTCAGTCTATGCATGATACCCTGAAACCTGCTCTCGAAGCATTATTGCAACGCCGTGACCTGAGCGACACGGAATGCCGCGATGCTATCGGTGCGATTATGGACGGGCAGTGCGATCCTGTCGATATCGCAGCGTTTTTGACAGCAATGGCGGCGAAAGGTTCGGTGCCGGCCGAACTCGTCGGTGCAGCGACGGCCATGCGGCAGCGAGCGACCAGGATCTCCAGTCACCGCCGACCATTGCTGGACACCTGCGGAACCGGCGGTGATCGACTGCAGACATTCAATATCAGCACTGCCGCCGCGCTGGTCGCGGCCGCCTGCGGCATCGCTGTGGCGAAGCATGGAAATCGTGGCGTCTCAAGTTCCAGTGGATCCGCCGACGTTCTTGAAACCCTGGGTGTCCACATTTCACTGCCGGCATGCGATGCAGGCAATTGTCTGGACGCCGTGGGACTTGCGTTCTGTTTCGCACCGCTGATTCATGGGGCGATGAAGTACGCAGCTCCCGTAAGGCGACAATTGGGATTTCCGACAATTTTCAATCTGCTGGGACCGCTCACGAATCCCGCCGGTGCCGAGTTTCAGTTGCTGGGAGCGAGCTCAATCAAGCGTGCAGAACTGCTGGCAAACGCCCTGTCGCGACTCAAAATTGAACGCGCGTTCGTGGTCTGTGGAAACAATGAACTGGACGAAGTCTCACTTTGGGGCACAACAACCGTCTTCGATGTGCGTAAAGATGCTGTCAACCGACTGGAATGGACGGCAGATGATTTCGGACTGAGCCCATGTGACGTTGTATCGCTGCGTGTCACGTCTGCGGCTGAAAGCGCGGAAGTCATCCTGAATGTGCTGAAAGGAGCGTCCGGCCCGGCGTCTGACATCGTTGTCGCCAACACGGCGGCAGCCTTGTTGGTCAGTGGGCAAGTTCACAATCTTCGTGCTGGTGTGAGTGCCGCAGTCGCTGCGATCCGAAGTGGCAAGTCACTTGCGATGCTGGATGCATTGATTCAAAGGACACGTGCTTTGGCAATTTTGGCGAGCCGCGATGCATCAGCGCCCGGAACAGCTGGAAGCGTCGATTCATAAAACAAGTCCCCCGGTTTTCCTGAACGCCCACTTTGACCCATCATGGTCGATGAGAACTGTCCCATCGGTCCAGTAAACCTCACGACTGCGGGAACAACGTTGATTCCCGGCATCACGCAATCGCGAGCTCTGCAATGTGTTGACCGATATTCAATGAAGCGGTGGCAGCTGGTGACGGAGCGTTGCAAACGTTAATCACACGGTCGTGGCGCAGAATCACAAAATCGTCCATCAGTTTTCCGTCAAGCCCCAGTGCCTGGGCTCTCACACCGGCTGGAGCAGACTCCAGATGTTCGACTCGGATTTCAGGTACCAACTGCTGGAGTGCTTTGACGAACGCGGCCTTGGAAATTGATCGCCAGATTTCGCCGAGGCCTGTTTTCCAGTTCCTTGCGACGAGTCTCAGGAATCCAGGATACGTCATTGATTCAAAGAGATCCCGCAGATTGATCGTGCGCCAGTTGTAGCCTTCGCGGGCCAGTGCAAATACGGCGTTCGGCCCGCATTCAACTCCGCCATGAACCATTCGCGTGAAGTGGACACCGAGAAACGGGAAACGAGGATCGGGGACCGGATAAATGAGTGTCCGGCAAAGGTGGTGAGCTTCCGGTTTTAGTTCAAAATACTCGCCCCGAAACGGAATAATGCGTTCCTTCATTTTTTGGCCACTCTGGCGTGCGATTCGATCACTGTGCAGTCCGCCACAGTTAATCACCAAAGTGGCTTCGATATCGCCATTGGAAGTCTTTAATCGAACGAAGTCAGTTCGCTGGTCGATCGCATTGACGCAGCAGTTGAGGTGAATCTCCGCATTCGCCGTCAGTAGCAGACTTCCCAGTTTCTGGCATACGCCAGGGTAATCGACAATGCCGGATTCCGGCACGTGAATCGCGCCGATGCCGGCGCAGTGCGGTTCCAGTTCCTGCAGTCGGTCGATACCAATGACAGTACAATCAACGCCGTTCTGCTTACCGCGTTCGAAGATTGCCTGAAGCTGTGGTAATTGGTGATCATGTGTCGCGACAATGACCTTGCCAGTACGCTCCCACGCGACACCGTATGCATCGCAGAAAGCCTCCAGTGCCGCTTTGCCGTCACGACAATTCCTGGCCCTGAGGGAGCCGGGTTTATAGTAAATCCCCGAATGAATGACCCCTGAATTACGGCTTGTCTGGTGAAAGGCCAGTGCAGATTCTTTTTCAACCACGGCCAGTTTCAGACCCGGCTTCAACTTCGTCAACTGCCATGCGGTGGCAAGCCCGACAATTCCTCCACCGATAATTACAACGTCGAAGCGCGACACGGGGGAGATTCCGGATTGGAAATTTGACAATTGGACGACACTTCACACGCGCAGGTGTTCGAGTGCCTCACGCACTGACATGATGTAGCTGACATAGAACGGGCCGAATTCCGCATAACCTGCGGAAGCTTTATCAAATCGCATGGTGTAGACGATCTCTTTGATGTGTTCGGGTGCCCGGCTCCAGAGCGTAACGCCCCATTCCCAATCGTCAAAACCAGTCGCGGCCGTGATCAACTGTGAAACCCGACCGGCGAATTTGATGCCGGATGTTGCATGTTCTGCCATCAGCTCACTGCGAACGCTGAAAGGTTCCTTGTACCAGTTGGCAAGTGGATGACGTGCTTTGTTCATCGGATAGAATGTCATCACGGGGAACGGAGGCAAGTCCGGATACAGGCGTTGCTGATTCATCGCGGGCAGGCGCTGTTGGTAGGCATTCAGCTTGGCTTGAAACGCCGGGTCGTCCGGCTTTGTGCCGTCACGCTGCAGTCGCGCTGCATACTGTTCGGCAGACGGAACATATTCGCTGACTTCTGTAATGGACACAAATGAGTAGGTTGGTTCAAGCACGGTTCCCAGACGACTTGCGCGAAGCCGCTGGATGATGGCGTCGATCTTGAGCGGGTCTGGATCCATCAGCATGAGTCCCAGGTCCGCTCGATGCCCTGACACGACAGAAACCTGCATGCGCGTCGGCACATATTCGCCTTCCGGATTCAGAATCTCGATGACTTCCGCACGGGCGTGAGCACGTTCGGACGGTTCAAGAGCCATCAGAGCTGCTTGGCTGATGCGGTAGTAGATATGCAGGCAGTGCCAGCCTTCTGACATCAGGACAGTAGGTTCAGGAAGCGGGACAGAATGTCCATGGGGGCGTTGCACGGCGACGGCTTTCGAACGCTTCGAAGCGTTTTGGACAGTGAAGAAAGAGAAAAGCAGGGACGCCAGACTATTACGAATGCGGCACTATACAAGACTGATGACGGCTCAAGAGGCCCATTCCCGTCGGGGGAGTCCTGGTTTGTCGAAGTTTGGAAGCCCGATGCGCGTTTTTAAAGTTTTATTGGAGGCTTCATAAATTCATCGGATGGTGGTAAATGCCGAATTTAGGCATCATTCCGTTTCGGGAAAGCACCGTTTCGCGGAGGAAGTCCCGCAAGTCCCCGAATACTCTGGAAATTCACAAGAAACCTACGAACATCCACAGGGGAATGTGATGTATTGTACCAGAACCGCACTTATTCAGATTGCAGCAATTCAGGAGTCGCAGGGAAATGCAAAGCACAATTGTGAAAACTCAATGGAACAGGGGTGTGGTCTTGACTTGTTTCATGGCCGTGGCGGCTGTTGTGTGTTTGTGGAATGCTGCCGTTGCTGATGAAGCAAAGCTGGTGGATCAGACCCGCAGCAGTGCTGCTATTGAGACTACGGATTCAGAAACGCCAGCGACTGAAGGTTCGCTTGTGGAGTTCATTGATCAACAGCTTCGGCAGGCATGGAGGGACAATGAAATACAGCCATCAGAAGCCGCGACGGACGAGGAATGGGTTCGTCGAATTTATCTTGATCTGTGTGGCCGCATTCCAACACTGGAAGAGGCTCGTGCCTTCCTGAAGGACGAGAGCCCGCGTAAGAGATTCGTGCTGATCGAAACACTGTTGGCCCACGAAGATTACGTTCGCAATTTCACGACAATCTGGACGAACAACAGCATTGGCCGTGCGACTCCTCAACGTGTCAGTCGTACGGGGATGGAAAAATTCTACCGTGAGGCATTCGCTAAGGATCGTCCGTGGAACGAGATCGTTGTCGATGTGGTCACTGCGTCCGGACATTACGAAGAAAACGGTGCGGTCAATTACACGCTTGCACAGATGCAGATGCCGGACGACGGTGTGCAGCTGACAGCCATGACGACTCGCCTGTTTCTCGGCCTTCAGGTTCAATGTACGCAGTGCCATAATCATCCGTTCAATAAGTGGCAGCAGGATCAGTTCTGGGAATACAACAGCTTCTTCCGTCAGGTGAAGAAGGAAGATCGACGGAAGGTCGATCCAAACACTGGGCGCATGGTGGATGATTATTCCGAAGTGGTATGGCAGGATTTTTCGGGGCCGGTCTATTACGAAAAACGCAGTGGTGTGATGCAGGTTGCTTTCCCGCGTTTTGAAGGGCATGAAGTTGATCCAGGTCCTGACACAGATCGACGGGCTGAATTCGGAAAACTGCTGACGGAATCTGTTGACGGTCAGGCACCTCACATCGCTCAGGCGATGGTGAACCGCATGTGGAGTCATTTCTTTGGCTATGGGTTCACTCGCCCCGTGGATGATATGGGACCGCACAATCCTGCCAGCCATCCCGAGTTGCTTGATCGCCTGTCGCACGAATTTGTGGCCAGTGGTTACAACATTAAGCAGCTCATTCGCGCGATTTGTGCGACCGAAGCCTACGGACTCGGAAGCCAGTTCAATGACAAGAACAAGACTGATGATCCGGCGGCCGGTGAAATGCCGTTGTTCAGCCATTTGTATTTGAAGTCGATGCAGGCTGAGCAAATGTATGACTCGCTCATCGTGGCCAGCAACGCACATCAGTCGGGTCGTGGTGGCTGGAGTGCTCAGGAAGAGCAACGGCAGAAATGGATGCAGCAGTTTGTGGTTGCCTTCGAAAATGATGAGAACGACGAATCCACCACCTTCAATGGCACGATTCCACAGGCTCTGATGATGATGAACAGCGAGCTGATTGACAAGGCATGCAGTATCGAACGCGGCAGTTTTCTGTTTGAAACGATGAGCAAGCCTGGTACGGAACCACAAAAGATTCAGGATCTGTATCTTGCGGCTTTGAGCCGCCAGCCAACGCGGTTCGAAATCAGTAAGGTTCAGAAAATGCTCAATGCAAACAGCTACCGAACGAATAGGCTCAATGGTTACCAGGATCTCTTCTGGGCATTGTTGAACTCGAATGAGTTTGTGCTCGTTCACTGATGATTTTCCCGCGAAGCGGCGTGATGCCGATTTCAATAGTCACTGCGTATAACGATAAAACTAAAGATCAACAACTTTTCCCAGGAGTATTTTGAATGTCACTTTGGAACAACTACGGGATGAATCGCCGTCACTTCATGCAGCATATGGCGACGGCGGCTGCAACGATTCCTGCCATGAACTTTCTGTCACATGTTCAGGCCAATGCCGATGTCGTCAAGGCGAATCAAAAAGCCTGTATCCTGATGTGGATGGGTGGCGGTCCTCCGACGATTGACATTTGGGACTTGAAGCCGGAATCGAAGAATGGCGGCGAATTCAAGCCCATCGATACTGCTGCTTCAGGTGTTCAGATATCAGAGCACATGCCTGAAACCGCAAAGATGTTTCAGGATCTGTCGCTCGTCAGATCCATGAGCACTCGTGAAGCAGATCACGGTCGCGGGCGCTACTACATGCAGACCGCCTATGTGCCTAACCCAACGGTTGTGCATCCGACGTTTGGTTCTGTCGTGAGTTACGAACTGGGCAAAAATCGCAAGGCGCTTGAAATTCCGGCATTCGTGTCAGTCGATGGCGGTGCTGGTCAGGCCGGATTTCTCGGCATGACTCACGCTCCGTTTGTGGTTGACAACTCCGGACGAATCCGGAATGCACCGACCAAAGAAGGCCAGGACCGCCTTCCTGACCGGCTGACGATGCTGGAAGAGATCGAATCCAGCTTTATGGCTTCAAGACGCGGCGAACTGCCGGCGGCCCACAAGGACGTTTACCGCAATGCGGTCAATTTGATGACCTCAAAACAAATGACAGCATTTGATGTGGCAAAGGCGGAAGCCAGCCTTGGTCTTGAACCTGAATCCGAAGCCACAAAAGAAGCTTACGGCAAAAACGGGTTCGGGCAAGGACTGCTGATGGCCCGGCGTTTGGTTCAAGTAGGTGTGCCATTTGTAGAAGTCAACATGGGTGGCTGGGACCTGCATGCCGGGGTCTTTGACACATTGAAGAATCAGCGATTGCCTCAATTGGATAAGGGGATCGCCGCGATCACGGCTGATCTCAAACAACGGGGAATGCTGGACAACACCGTCCTTGTGTGGATGGGCGAGTTCGGTCGTACACCTCGAATCAATCAGGACGTCGGTCGTGACCACTGGGCCGCATCCTGGAGTGTCATGATGGGTGGCGGTGGACTGAAGAACGGTCAGGCTGTCGGGGCGACAGACAGGGACGGCCTGCAGATTGCCGATGGCAGCAAGGCATACTTACCAGGTGATATCTGGGCAACCGTCGCGATGGCGATGGGGATTCCGGTGAATACTGTTCATACGTCAAAACGCGGTCGCCCGATGAAATTGGCAAATGGTGGAACTCCAATTCAGGAGCTGATTGGATAATTTCACAACAGAGTGAGTGTGTGTGGAGAGAGAATTCAGGAGCCAGGACAGGTAGTCCCAGGTCCTGATTTTACACACATCGAAGTTGATGAATGTTCATCACCCACGTTAGGAACAGCGTTGGGAATAAAATGGCCGAGAGCTTTTCATGGCACAGTCGTCACAGCAGTCTTTAGCAGACAACTCCGGCATACGGCAGGCACCCAGTGAAGACTTTGTGCGTTCCTTTACACAGTCGCAGCGGACTCTCTATCTTTTCATACTTCCCCTTGTTCGATCGACTGCAGATGCGGAAGAAGTTCTGCAGGAAACAAATGTTGTGATGCTGAGTAAGTGGGCTCAATTTGCACCGGGGACGAATTTTCTGGCATGGTGTCGAGCCATCGCCCGGCTGGAAGTCTTTCGCTTTCGCAGATCACGTCACCATCGTGTTCTGTTGCTGGGTGATGATGTTGTGGATTTACTGGCCGATCAGATGGAGGAGCAGCCGAGTGATTTCGAACTGCGTCGCGATGCCTTGTCTGAATGCATTGGCAAGTTGCGATCGCAGGACCGGGAACTCATTCGACAACGCTACACTACCGGCTCGAGTGGCGACAGCGTCGCACAGCAGATGGGACGACCGCCGAATTCAGTTTATCAGTCGCTGGGACGTGTTCGTCGCGTATTGCTTGAATGCATCCGTCGCCGACTGGCTGCAGGAGGTGTTCATTGAGCAGGGATGACGACAATTTTCTGACGCTCTGCAATCTGTGGTGCGAGCAGCAG
The DNA here is from genome assembly GCA_043754375.1 of Candidatus Kuenenia sp. Taxonomy (GTDB): domain Bacteria; phylum Planctomycetota; class Planctomycetia; order Planctomycetales; family Planctomycetaceae; genus SXXK01. The sequence goes on from JAYUVA010000256.1 coordinate 9,577, forward strand.
TTGACGGTTGAGCAGTTACTGGAATTGCAGACGCAGTTGAGATCCGATCGCGAACAGCAACGGATCTTTGTCGAATTCACTCAACT
>JAYUVA010000257.1:0-12384 GCA_043754375.1 Candidatus Kuenenia sp.
TGTGCGTTTTGACGATTCAATGATTGATTGCAGTTCATATCCTGGAGTGATTTCGTCATGGCATTTGACCCTCGCAAGCTCACAGTGAAAGCTTCCGAAGCAATTCAGCGGGCTCAGGAACTGGCTGAAAAGTTGCAGCACCGGATTCTTCGACCGCTGCATTTGCTGAAGTCGCTGCTCGACGAAGAAGGCGGGCTGATGAGGTCACTCCTGCAGAAGATGAGCGTCAAGATCCCGCAACTGCAGAAGATGGTTGACGGTGAACTCAGTCGGTTACCGCAGTCAACTTCGTCAACAGACGAAGGCATCAATGCGGGCCCCGAAGCCATGAAGGTACTCAATGCCGCGAAGAAGCAAGCGGACTCAATGGGGGACGAATACACGTCAACGGAGCATCTGCTGGTTGCGCTGACGCAGGTGGAAGATCAGGCGAAGCGGTTGTTGCAACTCAACGGTGTGGATGAACGAGATCTGTTGGAAGCGGTGAAGGGCATTCGAGGAGGACAGACAGTGCAGGATCAGAACCCGGAAGACAAGTTTCAGGCACTCGAAAAATACGGCAAGGACCTTGTTGTTCTCGCCCGCGAAGGGAAAGTGGATCCGGTGATCGGACGCGATACCGAAATTCGCCGAGTGATCCAGGTGCTTTCGCGACGACGCAAGAACAATCCCGTGCTGATCGGCGAACCGGGCGTGGGCAAGACCGCGATCGTTGAAGGACTGGCCCATCGCATCGTGCTTGGCGATGTGCCGCAAAACCTGAAGAACAAACGTGTCTTCGCGCTTGATATGGGCGCGCTGGTTGCCGGAGCGAAATATCGTGGCGAGTTCGAAGATCGCCTCAAGGCCGTGCTGAAAGAAGTCCAGTCGTCAAATGGCGAGATCATCATGTTCATCGACGAACTGCATACCGTCATTGGTGCCGGTAATGCGGAAGGAGCGATGGATGCGGCAAATCTTCTCAAACCCGCGCTGGCTCGGGGTGATTTGCACTGCGTCGGGGCGACCACGCTGGATGAATACCGCAAGCATATCGAAAAAGACGCGGCACTCGAACGACGATTCCAGCCCGTAATGGTCCAGGAACCCAATGTTGAAGATACAATCTCCATTCTACGCGGCCTGAAAGACCGCTACGAAAGCCACCACGGCGTTCGTATTACCGACGACGCGATCATCGCGGCCGCGACACTGTCAGACCGATACATCAGCGACCGCTTTCTGCCTGACAAGGCCATTGACCTGGTGGACGAAGCTGGCAGCCGACTTCGCATGGAAATCGATTCGATGCCGGTCGAAATCGACGAGGCTACTCGTCAGTTGACGAGGATGCAGATCGAAGCTGCGGCTCTGGTCAGAGAGACCAGCGAAGAAAGCCGCGAACGACTGCAGGAGTTGAAGCGTCAGATCGCCGAGCGGGAAGAATCCACCAGCGAATTGAAAGCCCGCTGGGAAACGGAAAAGGCAGCGATTTCCGGCATCAAGCCGCTGCGGGAAAACATCGAACGCCTGCGCACGGCGTTTCAGCAGGCCTTTTCAAGGGCGCAGCAGACCCTGCTCAACGAAGACTTCGTCGATGCTCAGAAAACCGAGCAGCAGCTCAAAGATACTGAAAAGCAATTGAAGATGATGGAGCAGAAGTCCGCCGAACTCAATCCCGATAAAGAAAATCGGCTGCTGCGGGAAGAAGTTACGGAGGAAGACATCGCCCGCGTGGTCAGTCTCTGGACGAATATTCCGGTGTCCCGCATGATGCAGGGTGAACGCGAGAAGCTGCTCCGGATGGAAGATGAAATTCACAAGCGGATGATCAACCAGCACGAAGCAGTCGAAGCCGTTTCGAACGCGGTTCGGCGAGCCCGATCGGGCATGGGCGATCCGAACCGTCCGATTGGTTCGTTCATGTTCCTCGGCCCTACAGGCGTGGGAAAGACGGAATTGTGTAAGGCACTTGCCAACTTCATGTTCGATGATGAACGCAATATGGTTCGCATTGATATGAGCGAATTCATGGAACGCCACAGTGTCGCCCGCCTCATCGGCGCGCCTCCGGGATATGTCGGTTACGAGGAAGGTGGTCGACTGACGGAAGCCGTGCGTCGAAATCCCTATTGTGTGATCCTCCTGGATGAACTTGAAAAAGCTCATCGCGACGTATTCAACATTCTGTTGCAGCTTCTGGACGACGGTCGGCTGACCGACAGCCAGGGGCGAACGGTGGACTTCACAAACACGATTGTCGTCATGACGTCCAACATTGGAAGTCAGGCGATTCAGGAACTGTCAGGACAGGCCGATGAAAAGGAAATCCATAATCGAGTCATGGATGCTCTGCAGAAACACTTCCTGCCGGAGTTTCTGAATCGTGTGGACGAAGTGATCGTGTTTCATCCGCTGGGCCGCAGCGAAATCCGTGAGATCGTTGATCTCCAGTTGCAGCGTCTCAACAACCAGCTGGAAAAGAACGGCTACAAGCTGCAAGTCTCCAACGCGGCAAAACAACTGCTCGCCAATGAAGGCTACGATCCGGCGTACGGGGCACGCCCGTTAAAACGTGTCATCCAGCAGCGACTGCAAAACGCACTGGCCAATGAACTGCTGGCAGGGACATACACCGCCGGGGATACGATCGAGATCGACGCCGCCCTGGATGGGTTCGTGTTTACTAAGAAGTAAGGCGCCGTCTGCCTTGCCGGATAATTATTCCACCATCAACAGCCGCGCCGCCGGATTTTCGATGGCGGCAACGACGGATTGCAGAAACTTCGCTGCCGGTGCACCATCGATGGCGCGGTGATCGAACGTCAGGCTGAGTGTGATCATCGACCGAACTTCGATGCGATCTTCGCCTCCCACCACCGCCTGTTTGCGAATCGCGCCCAGTCCCAGAATGGCGGTCTCCGGCAGGTTGATGATCGGTGTGAAGGCATCGATTCCGAAGCTGCCAAGATTTGTAATCGTAAACACTGCGTCCCGCATTTCCGGCCCCGACAATCGTCCGTCCCGCACTTTACCGATCGTGCGTGACGACGCGACAACAAGACTCTGCAGCGGCTCATTCAAAACATTACGCAGCACCGGGACGATCAGGCCTTCCGGTGTATCGACGGCAAGCCCGATATGAATTCCATTGTCGTCCGGCAATACGATCGTATCTCCGTCCCAGCGCCCCGCCAGTTGACGATGGTGCTTCAGGCATCCCGCGACCAGTTTTGCAACAATATCGTGAAAGGCCGGGATCAGCGACTCGCCTGCGGCTTTGAATTGTTCCCGGAGGCTGACCAGATTGGTCGCGTCGGCCTGCGTTGTGAGTGTCACCGGAACGGCTTGCCGATGACTCGCCGCCAGCCGCTCTGCAATGACTTTTCGACGACTGGTCATCTCCATTCGCTGCCCGCCGACGGCCGTGTGTTCGGCAACTTGAGTCCCTGCAGCGTTCACAACGTCGCGTTCACGAATTCGCCCATTTCTCCCTGTTCCGCGCAGCGTGGTCAGATCAATCCCCGCGCGTCTGGCTGCGCGCCTGGCTCGTGGAGTTGCGGTGATGTCAGCCGTGGCTGGCGGCGTGTTATCCGCCGCACGATGATCGACGTTCTTTGCCGCAGCCGCGCGCACATCGTCTTCCGTAATGCGGTCACGCGCACCTGTCCCCGTCACGCGGGAAAGTTCGACGCCCAGTGCTCGGGCAAGCCGACGAACCGACGGCGCTCCGTTTGTGGCGCCGCCTTTGGTGCCGCTGGTCATTCCGTTTTCCACCGTTGTCGTCGCGTTCAGATCCACTGCGCCGCCAGATTGGCTCTGCGAAAGTGTCTCCCCTTCCGCAACCAGATAGCCAATCACCACACCCACTTTGAGCAACGCGCCAGGTTGAGGCCCATCAGCCGGTATACGCAGCACCCCATCATCCAGTGCTTCGATTTCCTGCAGCGCTTTTTCGCCCTCCAGTTCGAACAACACATCGCCCCGACGAATGATGTCTCCGTCTTTCTTCATCCAACCAGCGAACGTACCCTCTTCCATCGACCAGCCAAGTCGGGGAATCGTGATTTCAAAAGACATAGATTGACCCCTCAATGATCAACTCGAATGATATGTTTTCGCGAAGAGGACCCTGACCCGGTCTCCCTGAAAGGTAAAGTGAAAAGTGCCGCCAAAGGCGAACCCACCAAACCTCGGGCTTGGAAAAGGGGTCAGGAACCAATAGCCAAATGGCCCGCAGGGTGCTGCGCACTATTGGTTCCTGACCCCTTTTCCAAGCCACCATCAGCGTTCCCGTCGCCGATCGCGACCTTTGTTTATCGGGCGCACGGGGCGTTCGGTGGCCGCCCCTGAACTCGGCTTGCGCTTTGCCGGTTTCCGGGACACACTGCCTGATGCTTTGGGTTTCAGTCCGGGCTTGCCAGACGGCTGCGGACGTGACACGACGGGCTTGGATGAGACAGGTGTTCTGGTTGCCGGTGTTCTGGTTGCCGGTGTTCTGGTTCTGGTTGCCGGAGTCGCAGATTCTGCTTCGATCGGCGATGAGCGTTTACGATCTCCGCGAGTCTGTCCGGTGCGGTAGCCAAACTTCTGCTTGCTTTCTGCACGGTGAGCATCAGATTTCGAGGCTTCTCCATGAGCGATAAACTGTCGAAGTTGACGAATTTCAAACGACGACAATTCACGATGACGTCCTGGCGGCAGACTTCCCAGCTTCAGCGGTCCGAAGGCAATGCGTTCCAGCGCCAACACTTTGTGTCCGACGCGCGCCATCAAGCGCCGGATTTCGCGGTTCTTTCCTTCCTGGAGTTCCAGTTCCAGAATTGTGCTGTGGCCACGGCGTTTGAAAACCCGCACACTTCGAAAGCGGAAAAAACCTTCGGCAAAGTACATGCCTTCGCGAAGCTGATGCAGGATATCGGGTTGAGGAAAACCGGCGACGAGACAGCGATAGCGGCGAATGACTTCGAATCTCGGGTGAGCCAGTTGCTGTGCAAGATCGCCGTCATTCGTGACAAGCAGCATCCCTTCGGTACTTTCGTCCAGTCGACCAACGGTGAACAGCCGTTGGTCGACGACAGGAACCAGATCGATGGCTCGCGGACGTCCTTGAGGATCTGAATTGGTACACAGAAAACCACGTGGTTTGTTGATCAGAAAATATCGGAAATGCGGTGCCTTCAGTCGTTCGGCATCAAGCTTGATGTCCTGCGTTTTCGGATCGACGCCGCGCGCCGGATCGGTGATGACTTCACCATCCACGGTAACGCGGCCGGTCCGAATGTACTCTTCGCAGTTGCGCCGGGAATCCACACCCGCCATCGCCAGAAATTTCTGCAATCGCAACTGGTCCGGTGATTTCTCGATAGCTTCTGTCACGTCGTCTACGGGCGAAATGGCCGCAGTTCGTCCACCGCGTGCTTCCGGTACGTTGAAAGCCGGTCGCATGCGCTTCACGGTCGATCGTGGGCCTCGATCTGGTTTCCCTTGCGGTCCATTCGAGGCACCGCGCGAAGGGCGTTCGACTGGCTTACGTTCGACTGGCTTACGTTCGACTGGCGTGCGTTTGGCGGGCTTACGTGTGTTCTTGGCTGTGCCGGATTGAGGACGACGAGGAGGCATGATTTCACGATCCAGAGTGTTCTGTCTGAGGTCAGCAGGGATTCTGCGGGCAATTTGCACGCTGGAGTATACTGATCCGGCGGCCAGGATGACGCAGAGTTTGAAGTTTTGGCTGGCATTCTCGCGTGCGACTCAATCGAAAAGTGCCGCAAAGTCGGAAAAGTTGCGTCGGGCACTCTTCGGAGGATAACGGCCGAACGGGCGATTTTTGAGGTTAGGGCGTTCATTTTGCTCTTTAGTACGTTTAGCATTCGACAAGGCGGGCCTCATTTTGCGATACTGAACAGGAACTGAGGCAATTCTTCGGCAACGCGATTCCAGCCTGTGGGTTCATACCTGTGTTCGGCGAGTTCGGCATCCGTGATTTGAGAATGATACCCATGATGACACCATACAGATTTCTGGTCACGACGATGGCCATCATTTCGCTGACTTCCATTGCCAACGCTCAACCGCCTGGAACCGCTGTCATTCCCCGTACGGCTGGCAATACAGCAACGACTGGGCAGACTCCCACGGGCAATTCGTCAACTGCACAGAGCGGTACCACCGGCAGCGGGTTGTCAGGGACCAGCAGCTTCGCCGGAGTCGTGCCGGGCGAATCGACCGCAACATCCAACGCAACCGACACTTTTATCGGGTCGAGCGCAACCACAGGATTCGTGGGCGGTACCAGTCAGGCTGGTAACCAGCAGGGAACTAATCGCCAGTTTCAGGCAATCCAGAACAATCAGTCGCAACAAAGTACAACACAGCAATCCGGAACGGCCCGTGAGGTCAGAACAACTCTGCGAGTCGGTTTCACATTTCCAACCGCTTCACAGTCCCAGGTTTCCGGACGCCTGGCAGACGCCAACATTGCATCGCTGAATCGCTTTTCACCAATTCGTCCGGAACTGGCAGATATCGAAGTCTCGCTGAATTCGAATGGTTTTGTGGTACTCACCGGTTCCGCACCCAGCGTAGAAACACGCCGCCTCGCCGCCAATCTGATGCGGCTTCAACCTGGTATCCGCAAGGTGGATAATCAGATTGTTGTGCAGGCAAACTGAATGGCAGACAAAGGACGAAAGCATCATCGCTCGCAGCACGGATCAAAAGTCCGAGTTGATCTGCGTCGCAATAAACAGGTGCGCACCCGGCAACAGAATCTGACCGACGAACTACTGAACGATCAGGAGTCCGCAGCCGACGTCAATTATTCTGAACGTGTCACAGGACGTGGTGATCTGTCTCGACGCAGAACGCTGGTTGGCATTTCGTCGCAGGGAAATCAACTGCTGCGTGTCGTCGATGAAAAAGGTCTGAGGCGTGGACGTGTTACGAGCTTTATCGGTCTGCACATTATGGTGCGAGACGATGCCGACCAGCAGGAATTCGCATGTTCTGTGCGCGGCGTACTGAAATCAATGGCCCGCGATGCACGCAACGTCGTTGTCACCGGTGATCGAGTGCTCTTTCGACAGGAAGGTGATGCCAGCCAGGGCGTCATCGAACGAGTTGAACCACGTCACGGCCTGCTGTCACGTGGCAGTCAGCGGCGCGAACATATTCTGGTAGCAAATATTGATCAGGTGCTTATCGTCGGAACGGCCGCCGATCCGGACTTCAAGCCGCAACTGATTGATCGGTTTCTGGTCAGTGCCGAACGTCTCAATATCGAACCAATCATCTGTATTAACAAGATCGACCTCGTCGATCCAGGTAAGCTTCTGCAACATGTCCGAACCTACGGGCGGATTGGCTACAATGTCGTTCTGACCTGTGCGATCGACGGACGCGGAATCGATCAGCTTCGGCATCTGCTCAAGAATCGCCAGACCGCCGTGAGCGGCCAAAGCGGAGTCGGGAAGTCATCGCTGCTGAATTGCGTCGATAAGGAGCTCGGTCTGCAGACAGCAGACGTCGGTGACTGGACTCGCAAGGGAACTCACACCACGCGCCGCGCTCGACTGGTACCATTGACTTTTGGCGGCTGGGTCTGCGATACACCCGGGATTCGGCAGTTTGAGCTGTGGGATATTTCGCTGGACGAAGTCGATGGCTATTACATCGAATTCCGCCCCTTCATTTCCTGCTGCCGATTTCAGGATTGTACGCATACCCATGAAGACAATTGCGGCGTAAAGGAAGCGGTTTCTCAGGAACTCATTTCGCCAGACCGCTACAAAAGCTACCTTCGCCTGCGTGAAGACGACGTCTGGGTCTGGAAAAATCCTGCCCGGGGACACGCAAAGCAAATCTGAGTCACTTTAAAACTGTGAGCCGCAAGGCGCTAGCCGCGGGTAATTCGCCCGCAAAAAACCGGCGGCTAGCGCCTTGCCGCTCACAAAAACATGGTGATTCAGACAGACGAACAGGATGTCCCCGGAGAACACTTCTGCTTCTCGGATGCATCACTTCGCAATCTTCAGACCAATTCTTCAGCGTTCTCTCTCTCTTGGGGAAAGTTTGTGAAAAGGTCTCCGTACACAGCGCAGAATCCGTTTTTTCCACACGTGGCCTGACGACTTCGGTCGGCGGACTTGAAAAAGTGTTGTCAAAAGAGGACGTTTGAGCGAAGTTTCACTGATGGCTCGATGGCATCGTGGTCGCGCGGCATCGATTCTCGCCTCTCCCCCTCAAATAAAATCAGAGCACTGACATGAAAAAACTATTGGTTCTTCTTACCGTGATGTCCGCTGGCGGAATGGTGGCCGAAGCTGCTCATCGTTCCGGCCGTTTCACCGCGAATTCGAATTGCAGCCCAACCCGGATTGGCAATTGCCAGACAACGGGTGGTGGCAGGACCTGCGGATCCACCTGCTGGTACAAGGCCAAGGACGGCACATTCCGCGAAATGATGCCGTACACCGAAGCACTCAGCCGCGCTGAAGATGCCGACGACATGGAGATTCAACTTAAGGGCGTTCAGGCGGAACTGGCGACAGCAACGACGAATATCGAAACTGTTCAGGCTGATGCGGCAAAACTGAAGACCGAACTTGAAAGCCAGATTGCGGCACTGACACAGCAATTGGAATCCGAACGTCAAACCGTTGCCACTCAGAAAGAACGTGCCGATAAGGCCGAAGCCGCTCACAAGCAGTGCATTGAACAGATCGCCAGCCTTCGGGAAAGCGGAACAAAGTCCGAAGAGTCTCTCAAGGCTGTTCAAGTTGACCTGCGAAAGTCGGTCGAAGAACGCGACAGCCTCAAAACAGGTCGAGCGGAACTGGAACAGAAACTGACTGATATGACGGCTGCAAAGATCTCTGCTGAAGAAGCCGCACAGGTCGGCCAACAGGAGTTGGAGAAATTAAAACAGGAAGCCGCAGAAGCAAAGAAGGCTGCAGTGGAAACAGAAAATGAGGAAAAAGGCGAGGCGAAACCAGATGCAGAAAAGCCAGCTGCAGATGGCGGTGCAGCGTCAGGCGAAGAAGTTCCCCAAAACTAACTCGTCGTCCAACCGGTCAGAATGCGAATCCATAATTGCCCCGCTGGATGCCAGGTTCAGCGGGGCTCTTCTTTTTTCAGCCGGTTGGCGTTATTCTCCGCTCAGGCAAAACGACAACTCATCAATTCGGCCCGGCGGAAAACAAAGTCCATGCTGATCAGCGTCGGATTCGAAGTTGCGTTTTTGTTCGAGAAGCCAACTCCGCTGCTCGCACTTGGTCTGATCCATCCCGATGTTGCCTCCCGTATCCGAAAGCCTGAAAATTTGCGGGTCGAGCCGCGAGTTTCTGTCACTGAATATCGGGATGGATACGGAAATAGATGCTCTCGCATGGTTGTGCCCGCAGGTCGTGTCGTGTTGAAGAACGATGCAATTGTGGAAGACACTGGCCTGCCTGATGTGCAGGCATTGAATGCCCGACAACATCCTGTGGAAGAGTTACCGGACAACGTCGTGTTATTCCTGTTGGCGAGTCGATACTGCGAAGTTGACAGCGAGTTGAAGGAGATCGCGTGGGATCGGTTCGGACATTTGCCCGCAGGATGGTCTTTAGTGCAGGCCGTTTGTGACTTCGTTCATCAACACATCCGATTCGACTACCAACAGGCCAGACCCAATCGCACGGCCTGCGATGTTTATCGAGAGCGAGCAGGTGTGTGCCGGGATTTCATGCATCTGGCGATCACCTTTTGTCGCAGCCTGAACATCCCTGCACGTTATTGCACCGGATATCTTGGAGATATCGGTGTGCCAGCCGCTGAGAGTCCGATGGATTTCAGTGCGTGGTTCGAAGTGTATTTGGGCGCATCCTGGTACGCTTTTGATGCGCGGAACAACAGACCTCGCATTGGACGTATCCTGATTGCTCGAGGCCGTGATGCCGCAGATGTGGCGCTTACCACGACCTTCGGAAGAAATCAACTCCAATCATTCCGAGTCTGGACTGATCCGGTTGTCGCACCTGACTGATCCAGCTGGTAAGATCGGGCGAAGTCAGAAGACTTGCTTCGTTATGTGGACGTACTCGTCGCACTTCCGACTTTAACTTTCGGTAACCGATAGAACAAACAAATCGGCAGCATCAATACGGCGAGCGATGCGAAAATCACCCATTGATATCGTGCGTGGCCGGTCGGCCCGAAGAACAAATTCAGCAACATACGGCCAACTCCAACGTAGACGGCTGACAGCAGGATGCCAATCCATGTGATCAGATTCTGCACGCCCAGCAGCCGCCCTTTCATATCATCCGGTGGTGCCTGTTGCAGATAAACCTGCACAGGAACCACAAACATGCCGGCCGCCCCCCCCAGCAGAATCATGTTCAGTCGCAACCCCCATTCCAGTTCATCAGCTCGCAGCAACGCCGTAAAAAAATTGGCATCGACAACTCCTGAACTTGCCGGAACTCCAGGACGTCCGCTTCCCAGAATCGCAACCATTGACAGCGACAAGCACAGCAGCCACGCACCAATGGTCACCCATCGCCGACCGTTGCCACCTTTTCCGAAGTAACCAGTCAACGCACATCCGGCAGCGATCCCGATGCCGATGCCGACAACCATCAGACTGGTCCGCGTGGCACTTAATCCCAGCGTTGATTTCCCCAGGGTATTCACCGCCATCTGTGTCACAGCGCCCAGAAACCAGAACACAGACGCAACCAGAATCGCCATCAACAATCCGCGCTCCCGCAAAATGAGTCGTCCAATTTCCGCCGGGATCGCGAGGTTTTCCAATTTGAGTTTTAAGGCAGGCTCGGCAGTCCGCGTCGCTGGAATGAGCAAAGCAGCCAGTGTTCCAACCACGGCAATACAGACTGCAATCGCACTGCCGATCCACATGGAATCCCGAATCTGATCCAGCGCAAATCCTGCGCAGGCTGTACCAAAAATGATCGCGAGAAACGTCGTCATCTGCACGGCACCATTCACCGGCAACAGTTTGTCACCTCGAAACAGTTCCGGCAGAATTCCATACTTCGACGGTGCAAAAATCGCGCTGTGAGCCCCCATCAGGCTTAGCACAGAGATCATCCAGATCAACTGCGCGTCGGCGCTGAGTCCAGAAATAAGGAGTACCACCAGAGCGATGGCCATGATCAGAATCTCGGCCAGCTTGCAGCCTACGATAACTCGCTGTTTTGAACAACGATCCGACAGGAATCCACCCAACCCTGACATGAACACAAACGGCAACGCAAAAGCAGCCATGGCCAGGGACTGCCGATCTGGATTTGCAGCGGTCTTCCCTGCGACAACTGCGACGTTGCCTGCACAGGTCAACAACACCATCTGCTTGAAGTAGTTGTCGTTGAAGGCACCCAGAAACTGCGTCGTGAGAAAACCCCAGAACGCACCTGACGCTGCGATATGTCGCGCCACCGGTGATTGTGTCTCGTTCTGCACCTCATCAGCATCCACAACATCGTACGGCATTTTTCGGCCTTCGTCTGGCTTCGTTTTCATCGCCAATCTCAAATCCTCAATGGGCTCATACGCACCAAAGACGTAGCGGCGCGATATGTCGAGCGACGCTCCACACCCTACCGATGACTGGAATTGACGCGCCACGATGGCAACGATTCCGCGACGTTGATCGTAATCGTAGCAGAGCAGCCGGTCTTGTCGTGCATTTCACTGTTCGCAAGTTCCGAAGTTCAAGGCGGTTGCCGAAAATCTTCGTCCAGAACCGGCTCGCTTTTCAGGCACCGGATGCAGGCTTTCTGTGACCCGACTCTAATTGCCGCCGCAGGCCTGGCGAGTTTCTCGCGACTGAGATCTGCAAGGACGCATCCAATGAGGGCTGGTAGTCGTGTCTCAGTGCTCTTCCGGCCAATTCTGCATTCAACGCTGAAACCTGCAGTTTCTGCAAGACCGTCGAGCGAATCCTGAAAAAGCTCTTTTCGATCCTGTAAGAACTTCAACCAGGCACTCTGGCATAGCAGACTCGACCTCGCTACACTGCCCCCACACACGCCGCTTTGAACCAGTTCAGAGTAGAGTGTGTCAACCGTTTGTCGGTGGCTCAATTGGTAATGAGTTCAGCCATCTTCGAACATCCGGGGCGTAGCTCAGCTTGGCTAGAGCGCCTGCTTTGGGAGCAGGAAGTCGCACGTTCAAATCGTGTCGCCCCGATTCTTTCTTTTTTCATTCAAACTGCATTCCGAATCGTGTTTAACGATACCTGACGACGTTCGTCAGTGCGGCGAAAACCCTACTTCAATCGTGGAAGAACTTCCACGAAATGAAAAGGAGCCCCGCACATGGCACGAAAACCGAATGTTTTCCCGTCGTATCTTCACCACAAACAAAGTGGGCAAGCCCGCGTTCGAATCAACGGGCGGG
>JAYUVA010000258.1:0-3871 GCA_043754375.1 Candidatus Kuenenia sp.
ACCGCCCTGCGCTGCAACGGGCCCGCCAGAAAGCGACGTTCCCGCGCCGCGAATTGTTACCGGGACATTGAGGCTCCGCGAATCCCGCAGCAGAGTGACCAGTTCGTCAGCATCCGCCGGAATGACGACTGCGTCCGGGAGAAACGTCTTGTAGCCCAGACCATCTGCGTCATAACCCGCAAGTTGCGCCGGTGCAGTCAGGACGCGTCCCCGACGAATCGACTGCTTAAGCCGCATCCCCAGATTTGAAACATTCATTGCACAGCTCTCCAGGACCGTTGATGCGCTCACGAGACGCGAAGTGTCTCAGGTCAGAATGTCTTTCACCACTGAAGTCAATTTCCGATGGGAGTGGCAATGGCGTGTGGCTCGCGACACTCAATCGACACGAGCGCATCAAATGACTGCTTCCAGCGTCTTCGCCACAGTCCCACCTGCTTTCGACTGAGCCCGACTTGTGTAGCAATCTCTTCGTTTCGAAGCCGCTGAAACGACAGCAGAATGATTCTCGCACGCTGAAACAGACGCAACGAAGCTGTCTGAACAGCGGATCGCATCCCTGAAGGTGATCATTGGGGATTGATCCAAGGCGTGTCGAAGTCATCCGGCGGATGTTCGATCTTTGTGTTCGCGGTTACGGGCTCCATTCCATCGCAGCCACGTGCAACGACGAACGCATTCCATCGTCGGACATTTATTTTCCCTCTAATCCTTATTCATATCGCAGCGCGTCGATGGGGTCCAGGCGGCTGGCGCGCCAGGCGGGGTAGAGTCCGAAGACGAGACCAACGGCAGCAGCGAAGACCATGGCAACGATGCCAGCGGGAATTGAAACGACGACCGGCCAGTCCGCTCCACTACTGATCGAATTGATGAGCTTTGTAATGCCGACGGACGCACTGATTCCAACGGCCAGACCGATCGCGCCGCCGAAGCAGCTCAGCACCACAGATTCAATCAGAAACTGAACCATGATGTCACGGCCTCGCGCCCCGACGGCCATGCGGATACCGATTTCCCGCGTGCGTTCTGTCACTGAGACCAGCATGATGTTCATGATGCCCACTCCACCGACCAGCAACGAAATCCCGGCAATCGATGCCAGAAGCGCCGTCATGATTCCGGTGATTTTGCCGAACAGTTCCGACAGCTGAGCACTCGTGACGACTTCGAAATCAGGTTTTTGTCCAACCGCAATACCGTGTCGATCCATCAACAACTGTTGAATCTCTGCCTTGGCCGTGTCGATCAGATCCGGTGCGCGGGCTCCGACAAGGATCGCACTGACATTGCTGAAGGATGATCCTTGTAAGCGTTTCAGAACGGTCGAGTACGGCATCAGCATTACGTTGTCCTGATCATCGCCCGTCAGCGAAGCGCCCTTCTTCCCAAGCACACCGACCACGATAAACGGGATATTGCCGATCCGCAGTTGCTGACCGATCGGGTTGTCGGCGGGAAACAGCTCACGCACGACAGTGTGCCCGATGACGCACACGCAATTGCCCGCTCGCTCGTCACGCTCCGTGAAGAAACCGCCAGCTTCGATGTCCCATGTGCGAACCAGAAGATAATCAACACCCACACCCCACATTTCTTTGGGCTGCATGTTCGTATTGCCACGCACGACCGGTTTCATTCCGAACACCAGCGGCGAATACGCCAGCACTGACGGGCATTCACGACCGATCGCTTGAGCGTCTTCGTCTGTCAGCGAAGGCATACTTCCAGTCTGGACCCCGCGCCGCTTTTCAAACGATGGCTGCACCACGATGAAGTTGGTTCCGATCGACTGCAACTGATCCTGCAGCAGTTGTCCGGCACTGGTGCCGACTGAGACCATCGTTGTGACGGCGGAAATTCCGATCACAATGCCCAGCACCGTGAGCGACGCACGCATCTTGTTTCGCAGGAGAGCTCGGACGGCTACGGCGATCGTCAGCAGAAAACTCATGGAGCCCCCGGAGGTTTGACGCCTACAATCAGTTCGTCACCGGGCTTCAGTTCACCCGACACGACATGTGTAAACTGGTAGTCGCTGTCACCGATTTCTATTTTGATCGCACGCAGTTTGCCGGTAAGAATCATTGATCGATCAGTCATCGAGGCTGACGATGGCGTTGCGGTGACTTCGGATATTTTTCCGTCAGCGGCACTTGAACGATCCGGAATTGTTTCCTGAATCCACACAATCCGCTTACTCGAGGCAATTGTCGCCATGGCTTTGTCATCCACCGGCGGCGTTTCAGAGGTGGTTGCCGAATCTTCGGACGGTTCAGGCGCCAGATTCAGTTCGAGCAGTTTCTGGTCTTCTTCTCGGACCAGGTCTTTTTCAGGAAAATAGCGGAGAGCCGCGTTGGGGACTTTCAGGATATCTTCGAGCCGACTGATCTGGAATGTCAGGTTCGCAGTCATTCCCGGCAGCAGTTTCAGATCGGGGTTGGTGGTTGAGACGATCACCGGATAGGTGACCACGTTTTGAGTCGTCGTGAAACTCAGTCGGATCTGTTGAATTTTCGCCCCGGTAAAGACTCTTTCCGGATAAGCATCCACAGAAAAAAATACCGGCTGACCTGAATCCTTTGCGTCGCCAATGAGGCCAATGTCAGCTTCGTCGATTAAGGCACGGATAAGCATTTCTTCCCGCATGCGTGGGGCAATCACGAACAATTCCGGTGCCTGAAACTGTGACGCGAGAGTTTGCCCCTGTTCGATCTTGCGTTCGATCACGGTTCCATCAACTGGAGACACGATATCTGTGTAGATAAGATTAGCGTTTGAGTTATCCAGATTGGCCTGGGCTTGCTTGACCGAGGCATCAGCAATAAGCAACTGGGCTTCCAGCGAAAGGCGTGCAAACCGAAACTGATCCAGTTCGGCCTGAGAAATAAAGTCTTCGTTTTCAGCCTTGAGCGCAGTGGATCGCGTTTCATCGTTACGCGCACGTTGCAACTCGGCCTGCACTCGGGCGACATCACCTTCACGGGCTTTCAACCCGGCCTTGTCGCGTTGGACGGAAGCCTCATAAATCCGAGGGTCGATCTTTGCCAGCAACTGATTGGCTTTGACTGGATCATTGTGGTCCACCAACAGTTCCAGGATCGGCCCGGAAACGAAACTCCCGACTTTCACAGACAGCGTCGGTTCCAGTTGACCGGCGGCATTGACTGTGATTCGCAGGTCGCCCTGTTCAACGCGGGCGATCCGGAATCGCGGCTTGTTGCGTTCGGCAAGCCATGCCAGACCCGCGACAGTTCCAAAATAGCCCAGCGCTCCGAGCACTGCGAGAATGATTGCAACTTTGATGAGAGTTCGCATGAAAACAAAGAGCCTAAACTTGTGTGCGCTGGAGTGCCGACTGTATTCCCGCGACTATCTCGCACTGAATTCGGGAATCCTTAATTCGACTGGCACCGAAACCTGCGGCAACGCCGGTGACAGTGATCGGCTGCCGAGTGGCACAACGACGGTGCCCATCTCTTCGAGCGGCGTTGGAGGCAGTTCTCGCGCCAGAACGGTTTCGATAAAGAACTGCAGCAGATCCCGGATCTGTTCGCCTTCCACGTCGGCGACCAGTGCCTCGGCCTTTTCCCGGGACCGCTCCACAAAGAACTCGGCCTTTTCGAAAACGTCACACGCGCGGAAAATTTCCCGCAACCGGGCGATCCGTCTGTGATTCAACGCCCCATTTGACGTCTCGGCGAGGATTTCCTTCAGCTCGATCTTTTGCTGCTCATTTGCATCCTTCAATGCCAAAGCCAGCAGCACGGTCGGACGCAGTGCGAGGGCATCCTGACCGGCCACCAGTTTGTTGTCCGTGTCGCCCGTCCAGTCTTTCAGATCGTTCAAAACCTGAAACGCGACTCCCACA
>JAYUVA010000259.1:0-2947 GCA_043754375.1 Candidatus Kuenenia sp.
ATGCACGCTTTTTCAGGCGATGCACAGATGGCGGCGGAATGTCTGCAACTGGGTATGTACCTGTCATTCGCCGGAATGCTCACGTTTCGTAAGAACGAAAGTCTGCGCGCCGTCGCCGCCACCGTGCCACTCGATCGACTACTCGTTGAGACCGACGCTCCGTATCTGGCACCACATCCGAATCGCGGCAAACGCAATGAACCTGCCTGGGTACGACTGACTTGCGAATGCCTCGCCACCGTACACGCTCTGACACCTGAAGCCATGGACGATCAGACAACTGCAAATGCACGAAAATTTTTCGGCCTTGGCCACAACCACGGCGAGCGGCATGCGTAAGCTTGCCGGTACACTTTCTTCACGGGAGATATTCATGAGTCGTATCCTTCTCAACTGTCTCATCGCCGGTCTGCTTCACGCGACCGCATCAAGCGAGGAATTCGCCGGCGTAACGGTCGCGCCGTATCTGGGCTATGAAGAGGCCGTGCATCTGACGAACGGTAATGTCACGGCAGTGCTGTGTCCGGAAGTGGGAGGCCGCGTGCTGGAATATGCACTCAACGGCAACAACGCCTTGTATCTGTCTGATAACGAGAAGAAGTGGATGCCCGGTGATCCTCCAGAATCTTCCGCCGGACGCTTTGACATCGGCCCGGAACTCATTATTCCGCCACGTCCCACACTTTGGAACGGAGCATGGACGACTGAAATCATCGCCGACCGCCGCGCGCGACTCACCAGTCCCGATGATCCAGCGACCGGCGTCCGCCTCGTCCGTGATTTTGTACTCGATGAAAAATCGACGCAACTCAGCTGCACGCAAACGATTCACAACATCTCCGAAAAGCCCGTGGAATGGTGTCACTGGAGTCGCACGTTTGCGGTCGGACAGGGGATTTGTCTTATTCCGCTGACGGCCCCCAGTCGATTCCCGAAGAGTTACGTGATGTACGAAGAAGGATCTCTGATCAACATGAACCCTGAGGATCCGAACATCCGCGTGCGTGATGGCTTCCTTGAGATTCTCGGCACACCCCGAAAACCAAAACTCGGCATGGACAGTTACGCCGGTCTGATCGCGTATCTTTCACCGAATAACCTGTTGTTCGTGAAACGCTTCAGGACGTACCCTGACCGCGTCTACAACGAAGCTGCGGGACTCACCATTTCCATCTGGTATCCAGACAACGCAATGATTGAACTGGAACCCATCGGCCCTCGCGAACGTCTCCAGCCTGGCGAACACGCCGGCTTTACTGAAGAATGGTTCCTCACCGAAATGCCATTCCCGCAGTCTCGTGAAGTCGATCTGGAATCTGTGAGGAAGGCGCTCCCGTAGAGTCTGTCCTGAATACTCCAGGATCGTGAGTGGCAAGGCAGGCCAGGAGCCTGTCTGAACAGCGCTGTCTTTGTGAGCGGCAAGGCGCTAGCCGCCGGTTTTTTTGCAGGCGAATCACCCGCGGCTCGCGGTCTGTTGCTTGAATCGTTTAACCCTGAGCCGCAGGCGACGGCGTCACCGGAAACCGTCGCCTGTGGCTCAGGGTTAAACAAATTTGCTGGCTGTGCATACTATTTCAACAGACCGCCAGCTGCGGGGCAATTCGCCCGCAAAAACCGGCGGCTAGCGCCTTGCCGCTCACAAAGACAGCGGTAGTCAGACAGACTCCTCGCCAAACGGCCCAGAGAGTGCTCCGCACTATTGGTTCCTGACCCCTTTTTTAAGCCCGTGTTTCGCCACTTTGCCAACTGAATTCCGTCAAGATGACCTCGATCGATCCTGTCGTGGCTCGTGAAGCCGCCCGCCGTCGTACTTTTGCCATTATTTCGCATCCGGACGCAGGCAAGACAACGCTTACGGAAAAGCTGCTGCTTTATGGTGGCTGTATCGAAACCGCCGGTGCCGTGCGGGGTCGCAAGAATCAGCGAGGTGCGACGTCCGACTGGATGGCTCTGGAACGCCAGCGTGGGATTTCTGTCAGTTCCACGGTCCTGACATTTGAGTTCGAGGGCTGTCACATTAACCTGCTCGACACGCCCGGCCACAAAGACTTCAGCGAAGACACCTATCGAACATTGGTCGCTGCCGACTGCGCCGTCATGGTGCTGGACCTTGCGAACGGCGTCGAAAGTCAAACCGAGAAACTCTTTAACGTCTGCCGAATTCGCAGGATTCCGGTGCTGACGTTTGTCAATAAAGTGGATCGACCCGGCAAAGAGACGCTGGAGATTCTGGAAGACATTGAATCGAAACTCGGCATCATCCCGGTGCCGGTCAACTGGCCGTTGGGCACCGGATTTGATTTTCGCGGCGTCATTGAATTGGCAACTCGCCAGGCCGCTGTCTTCGAAACTCGCGACAACATGCACCGCCTGGAAGCCCGCGTGCAGCCGTTGGCGGAGATTGATCCTGCCACGATGCCGCCGGGCATTGTGGCGCAGGCGCAGGAAGAGGTCGCCCTGTTGGAGGCTGCCGGTGCCGACTATGATCGCGAACGATTTCTCCGCGGCGAAGTCAGCCCCGTCTTTTTCGGAAGTGCTTTGACGAACTACGGCGTGGAACAATTTTTGCGCGGCTTTCTGGGGCTGTGTCCCACGCCACGCGATCGCAACAGCGATATGGGACCCGTGCTGGCGTCGCGGCCTGAGTTCTCTGGCTTTGTGTTCAAGATTCAGGCCAATCTTGACCCTAAGCATCGCGATCGAGTTGCCTTTGTACGCGTGTGCTCCGGAACATTTCGTCGGGATATGGAAGTGTTTCATCCGCGGACCGGTAAGAAGATCCGTCTGCGGCGCGCCCACAAGCTCTTCGGTCAGGAACGCGAAACGATGGATGAGGCGTTTCCAGGGGACATCATCGGGTTGGTCAATCCCGGCGAATTCATGCTGGGTGATACGATCTGCGAAGGCCCGCCAGTCGTTTTTGAGGCGTTGCCTCAGTTTTCGCCGG
>JAYUVA010000260.1:0-6137 GCA_043754375.1 Candidatus Kuenenia sp.
GACGATATTGTTTTTTCATTTCGGCCCAGTTCGTCTCATCGGCATGATCATAAAACTGCATAATCCATTCAGATTGATCTTCCGTCCTGCTCGCCAATGCATCATAAAGAATGGGCTTGGTGTTTCCTTGCACAGACAGCCAATACGGGCGGTAGCCCGCAGGCAGACTTTTTGCCCATGCGACAAGTGCTTCCGCCGTCGCACCGTGGACCTGCGAAATGTTTTTCAGCGCGGCGTTGGGATCGGGGACTTCCGGTTCCTGAGAACGTGCAACTGGTAACGGAATTCTCTCCTTGTCTGCTTCTGTGATCTCTCGGACCACGCGAAATCCGTGTGTCCAGCCGCGGAAGAGTGGCGGCTTTGCGTTGCGTGCAGCGGTACGAGACCAGCCAGGGCTATCGTACGCCGAACCACCGCGAAGCACACGAAAATCGGAGCCACTCATAGAGTTTGGGTCAATCGCCACGCCTTGATTTGCACTGTACGCGGCACTATCGAACATGCCAAAGCAAAACTCAGATACGTTACCGTGCATATCCAGTAGCCCGAAATTGTTCTGGCGAAATTGTCCGACTGGTGAGGTTGTCGCGTAGCCGTCGTTTGCGGCAATCGCCCAATTCCAATCAGGAAATTTAGCCACTGCAACAGCGTCAGCGACGTTTCCGATTGAGGCCAGTTGTTCCGCGTCATCGCCGTTTGAGTACATTGTCGATGCACCCGCTCGACATGCGTACTCCCATTCTGCTTCCGTCGGGAATCGGTAGACAGAGCCTTCGTGTGCGCTGAGTTTTTGACAGAATTCGCTTCCCTCGTTCCAGTCCACATCAGAAACGGGGAATTTGTCGCCCTCTGTTACGAATCTGTCCCCCTGCCAGGGACGTGTGCCCATCACGGCGAACCATTGTGATTGCGTCACTTCAGTCGTTCCCATATAGAAGGGCCGCGTTAGACGAACACGATGCACAGGGCCTTCGCATTCCTGTCGATCCTTTTCACTATCTGGCGACCCCATCATGAATTCTCCAGGCGGGATCAGCCGTAGTTTCATCCCGATGCTGCTGGCGTACTCAACTGGCTTTCCGAGATGTGCGGCCCACGCTGCCTGATGCTTGTTCGCCTGATCTGCATCGAACGGAGCGATTGCCAGTGGCGGCGGACTCGAGGATGTCCGCAGTAGCGAGATTCCATCGGCGACGTTAATTTCGTCCTGTGTTCTGATCGATCGAGCTACCCGAAAGCCAAGACTGGAGAAACGATCATCGGGTGGATTCTGTTCGCGATATGCTGATCGAATTTTGTGGGGATAGGCCGTCCATCCGCCGCCTCTTTTTACCCCATTGGTGCCAATCGTTACGCACGGATCGACCGTGGTTCCAAGGCGCCCATCGTAAGCCTCAGAGTCGTAACGATCATCGCACCATTCCCAGACGTTTCCATGCAGATCGTACAGATCAAAGGCATTGGCCTGAAAACTTCCGACAGGTGCCGAGTACGGATAGTTGTCACTCGAATCGACTGCACCAGTCCAGTCCGGAAATTTTTTGAGCGTCTTTGCATCTGCGAGATTGCCGACGGATACAAGCTTCTTTGGGTCATTTCCATTGCAATGCATCGTCGTCGAACCTGCCCTGCAGGCATATTCCCATTCGGCTTCTGTCGGCAGGCGATACTCCACCCTTTCCTTCACACTCAGCCATTTTGTGAACTCCTGAGCGTCGTTCCACGAAACATGCACCACAGGATGCGTCTCTTCCTGAGGAAAGCCGGGCGTTCGCCAAATGTACTCGGCTTTATAGGCGAGCACGCCTTGATCATCCCAACCGCCGCCACCCTTTCCATCTGCTTCGGCTTCCGTTCGATAGCCCTTTTCCTGAACGAATGCTTCAAACTGGGCTCGAGTCACTTCGTGTGCTGCCATGTAGAATGGTTTGGAAATTCGCACCCGATGTTGTTTCTCGCCTTCGTCCCGTCCAGGTTCATTGTCCGGCGAACCCATCATGAATTCGCCGGGTGGAACCATTTTGAACGTCATCCCGATGCTGTTCTGAATCTCGACAGGTTGATTGATGGCTGTGGCCCACGCCTGCTGATGCTGTTTCGCTTGCTCAGCACTAAAGGGGGCGATCGCCAATTGAGGTGCCGCATCATTGCGTGGCGATAGACTCTGCGGTGATTCAGGCGTATTTGATGCTGACTGTCTTCTGTCCGTCGTGTTCTCTATTGCTGAACGAGGAGGTGGCGGACTGCCAGCGAGCAGAATGTCACCCTTAGTGATGTGCAGAATTCGCCGTCCGTCTTTTTCAATGTTGAACGTCTTCGGATCGTTGACGACGGAGTCCCCATGCTTCACCGCAAACGTGTGCGCTCCGAAGGTGACGATGACTGAAAACGCATCGCCATTCGGCGTCGCCGCAGAAATCTTATGACTGTTACCGTCCACAACCAGCGTCAACTCCCCGCCCTGGCTTTTCAGCCATTCATCATCCACATGGACCGCCAGTGTCTGATTGCCGCTCTGTAGATTGATGACGACGTACGCATAAACCGACAGAAAGACGAGAACACCGACCAGCCAGCCGAGCACAGTCCATTGTTTCAGAAAATTTGTTTCCGGCATCGCCTGCAGACGGCCCTTTTCGTAGCGATAGGTGCGACGAGTCGCCGGAGTCTTGCTGTACGTCTGCAACGCCTCCCACAGACGTTTGGCATACGTGTTGCCCGGCTTGAGTTTCAGAAATCGTTTCACCAATGGCTCAAGGCCGTCGATTTCCTGACGACGCTCCCTGTCCTTGATGTCGGACAGTAATTGTTCCGCATCGGCTTCTCGCTTGCGTGCCTTCAGCAGCAATTCCTCCATCGCCTCGGTTCGCCGCAGTGATGGCACGTCGTCCAGCAGTTGGATGCAGCCGAGATAATCGGATTTCGCGAACAGTTGTTGGCCGGTCTGCAGCAACGCCGCCAGACCTGAAGGGCTGAGCGCCTTCGATTCGGCTCGCGCGATCGGAAGTTTTGCTCGAGCCCACTCGCCGACCGCCTTAGCGCCCGGAGATTTTTCGGCCGTAAGCTTTTCGAGATCCTGAATGGCGGCGGCGTACTGGCCCTTCTTCAGCATGAGTTCCACATGAGCCTTCTGAACTTCATACGGCGCTTGTGCACGAGCTGCGTCCGCTGACGGGACCGCTGCAGACGGCGTGGATTTCTTCGGCAATTTTGCGATGGCGGCAATGACTTCGGCCATCGATGAGTACCGCTGTCCCGGTTCCTTCTTCAGCATCTTCAGGCAGATGTCGTCCACATCTTCGGACAGGTCTTTTCTGATGTGACTGGGAACCGGCGGATTGTCTCGAAGTACCTTCGCCAGCATTTCGGCCACTTTTCCTTCAAATGGCAGACGGGATGTCAGCAGCTCGAAGAGAATCACACCCAGGGAATAAATGTCGCTTTGAGGACCGACTTTCGCTTGTTCACCTTTGACCTGTTCGGGCGCCATGTAGGCCGGAGTCCCGATCAGCAGTCCCTCCTGTGTGATGCGGGATTCGTCGGCTGGTCCGCCAACCCGACGGGCCAACCCGAAGTCCGTCACATGCGGTTTAAGCTCCGAGTCGACCAGAATATTTCCCGGCTTGAGATCCCGATGAATGACGCCTTTACTGTGCGCATGCCCAACCGCTTCTGCAATGATGGTGATCATCTGCAGAATGCTGTCAACTGACTGGAGTTTGCGTGAGCCAATGAATCGCGACAGGGGAACTCCATCAATGAAGTCCATCGTGATGTAGGCCGTGCCTTCATGTTCTCCGGCATCGTAGACGCTGCAGATATTTGCGTGCTTCAAGGCAGCAGCCGCCTTGGCTTCGCGCGTGAACCGAGCCATAAATTCTGCATTGGCTGTGCCTTCAGTCTTCGGCACCTTCAGCGCCACCTGGCGATCCAGTGTCGTGTCCAGCGCGAGATATACGCTGCCCATGGCTCCTTCACCAAGAGGTCGAAGAATCTGATAGCGCCCGAATTTGCGATTACCAAATTCCGACGCTGTCTCCGCTTGAGCCGCCCCCGGTTTGAGTGTTTCGCGGACATCAGATGCCAGCGGAATGGGACTCAGTTTCGTCGACGCAATCGCCAATGCACCGTCACCCATCATTGCTTCACCCTGAAAATACGAACGCAGGCCGTCCGCAAGATCCGGATAAGCCTTCAACATGGCGACTTTGTTGACATTTTGTCCTGCATCTTTGCGTTTCAGGTACTCGGCAATCATCGCGTTCAGGCGTTTTTCTTTCTCTGGAATGATCGATCGTGAAGGCTCAGTCATGGCGTTCGTATTCCAGAGAATTGCCGTTGTTCTGAATGTCACCCGGTGGAAATTACCGCGAGATTTCAAGCTGACATTATGCATGCCTATCGTAGCACCCAGAGTTTCACGTAAGGCTATTCCTGCACCCGGCTGCATCGAAAATCCCAATGTCGGCCTTCGGAGTCAATTAACCGTCCGGACCATTCACCAAACTCCTCCATTTCTAAATTCGCAGTTCCTTTAATTCCGCGATGCAACTGTCTGTCTTCAGTAAAGGCGCGAAGGTCGTGGAATTCAGACTTGGTCTTTCTACCTGCCGGATGGTTCTTACCCACGACCTTGTCGAAATCACGAGTTTTCGGTTTGGTCGTTTGATAGAAGACATGATCCGAAACTCGGTAATGACCTTTCAGTGGTTCAAGGCCTCGAGTTTTCGGCGTCATGGTAAATCGCCAGAGCGCACCTTCGAATTGATCTTGATCATCCGCTGAGACTGATGCTGTACCGGTCAGGATTGCCAGTCCCGCCAGGACAATCAAGAACGTCCATCGCGACGATGTTGAGACAAAAGTTGAAAACGCCATCGACATTGTGGTCTCCGATCTAAAGCAGGTCGTTTAGTGTGTACGTAGTTCAGTGATTCGCCTGAACAAGACCATGCATTGTCGGTCGCCGCTGACCGCACAGATTCAGGTCTGTTCTTTCGCCATTAACTCCCGCAGTGCGCTCAGTCCGCGTTTCAGCAAACCTGCCACAGCGGTCTCGCTTCTTCCCATGCGTTCCACGATGTCTGCGATGGGCAGCCCGTCATAGAATCGCAATCGCAGTGCTTCCTTCTGGGCCGGAGGGAGTAACGCCAGACAGGCTTCCATGTTTTCCTTCTGTTCGATGCGAACCAGCTTCTGGCTTGGTGATGTGAGTCTTCCAGGTGCTGTCGGCAGAACAGCAGACGGAGCCACCTCACGTCGGATAGCCCGTTTTTCCGCATGCTGATCCCGCACGGCATCCTGCAAATTGCGATCATGGATATTTCTGAGCCAGCCAATGAACGCATCAACATCACCTTCGAATTTTGGAAACGCCCGAAATGCCGACCACCACGTCAGTTGCACGATATCCGACGCATCAACCCGGCCCTGTACTTCTGTCAATGTTCGCATCGCTTCAGCTCGCAGCAACGGCCGAAAATTCTCGATCAGCTCCCCCAATGCGTCATCGTCACCGCCGCGTGCCGCTGTCAAAAGGCGATCCCGATCTTCATTTGTTGACTTCATAATGGTTCTCTTACTTCATCAGGAATCGCGGTCCGATGGAAAGTCAGGCGCAGATTTTGGTAACTTTCTTCCGGAATCCATGATTGCCGGCATTTGCATCCTACGGTCGAGAGTCCTGAACAACGACCTGAACACCGCTTGAAAGAGTGCGACGGTTGTCACAGAATACTCGGAAAGGGTGCAATGCTGTCACTGTACGAGTCACAAACTCAGGAACATCAAATCGTGTCCACCATCGAAAAAGCTGAGCGGCTGAAAAAAGAATTGACGGACAAGTGGGTGGTTGTCGCCCCCAATGCGCCGGAACTGAAACGGTTTGCGAACCTGACGGGAAAGGTGAAGACCGTTAATATGAGTTGTCGCGCCCTGGTGGAATTTGATGGGCCCGTCGATATCGGCTGGTATGACATCGACACCAGCTATCTGACAGTTGTCGAAGCTCCGCAGCCTAAGAAGACCGCCGCTCACGCAGAAGCCAAGCCAGCCGCCAAGCCAGCCGCCAAGGCCGCTCCTGCTGCCGCCAAAGCTGCACCCGCCGCTGGTGGCGGTTCGCCGCTCGACAAGATCCG
>JAYUVA010000261.1:0-9914 GCA_043754375.1 Candidatus Kuenenia sp.
ACACTGGCTCGGCCCGAAGCGACGGACTACAGCCGGTGCCATTTTACAGGCACGTGGAACGCATTGGAACATGTGCTGGTGCTGCCGTGGAATGAAAAATACACGGACGAACATATCGCATACCTGGCCACAAATATCCGCCGCGCCGTACAGTCACTTACAACCAGAGTCGTCGTGGCAAAGTAGACTTCCGATTTGAAGTTTCCAATGACCAGTTCCCGATGGTCAATCAGCGGCCGTGAGCCTTGATTGGCCACGATTCTACACACTCGTTATCCGGCAAAGGCTTTCATCTGTGATTAATCGAATCGAACCAACTTTTGTCATCGTCGGTGCTGGCGGAATCTCGCGGTCTTATGCGCAGGCCTTTGTGCAGGGATTGCCGTATGATCTGGTCGGTGTGGCTGATATCCGCATTGAATCTGCACGCGAAGTCGCGGCGATGGTCGAGGCACCGGCATACGACAACATCGACAGGATGGTCGAAGAGTTAAGACCGACGGCCGCCATCGTCTGCACACCGCCATCGACGCATCCGGACGTCTGTATTCGACTGATGGAACAGGGCGTGCATGTGCTGTGCGAGAAGCCGCTGGCGATCAGTACGGAAGAAGCGATCCGCATGGCAGAATGCGCGGAACGCTGCCATCTTGTCTTTTCAATGGGATCGAAGTTCCGCTTCGTGAAGGATGTGCAGCAGGCGCGGGACATTGTCGATTCCGGAATTCTGGGCGATATCATCCTTTTCGAAAACACGTTCGCAGGATTCTGCGACATGTCCCGACGCTGGAACAGTCAGCCAGCCATCAGCGGCGGCGGCGTACTGATTGACAATGGAACGCACTCTGTCGATATCCTGCGCTATCTGCTTGGCAACATCACCGAACTGCAGGTTGTTGAAGGCCGCCGCATTCAGAATCTGCCGGTTGAAGACACGGTGCTGCTCTTCGCCCGCACCGAAAGCGGCGCGATGGGGAATATCGATTTGTCCTGGAGCCTGAATAAAGTCCGCGCGGATTTCATCAGTCTGTATGGATCGAAGGGCACATTGTCAGTCGGTTGGAAAGAATCGAGATACAAGCTGGCCGATCAGAAGGACTGGACGATTTTCGGCAAGGGCTACGACAAAGTCGCTGCATTTGGCAATCAGATCCGGAACTTCGGAGGAGCAATTTCAGGCACGGAAGAATTAATCATCACTCCCGCTGATGCCATCGCCTCCGTGCGCGTCATTGAAACGGCGTACGTTGCGTTGCGGTCAGAACAATGGCACGCAGTCACTCCTGCATCACAATTCCGCCGCAGAGTTGCGATCGGTCACAGCGTCAAGCAATAGATGGCGAGTTTAAGGTTCCGGATTTCAGTTGTGAATTCGGATATTGAGGCTCCACATTATGCCACGAATTCATTCCACAGCAATCATCGAATCCAACGTGCAGCTTGGCGAAGGCACGTCTGTCTGGGACAGCGCACATATTCGTCACGACGCGATCCTGGGAGAAGAGTGTATCGTGGGCGGCAAGTCGATGATTGCCTACGACGTCAGGATCGGCAAGCGGGTCAAAATCAACTCGAATGTCTACATCTGCACCGGAGTCACGATCGAAGATGGTGTCATGATCAGTGCTGGCACGATTTTTACCAACGATCGATTTCCGCGAGCAACAACGCCGGACCTGAAACAACTTCGATCGTCTGATCCTGATGAACATACATTGGCGACTGTGGTACGCGAAGGAGCAACGATCGGCGCAGGGTGCATTGTTGGCTGCAACCTGGAGATTGGCCGCTGGGCAATGATCGGCATGGGATCAATTGTGACCAGATCCATTCCGGACTTCTGTCTGGCGATCGGCACGCCCGCGCGGATCGTCGGCGTTGTTTGCCGTTGCGGGGAACCTGTACATCGATTCGGCGAAAGCGGGTCATCGACTTCAGTGCAGGCGACTTGTTCATGTGGATTGTCGTATTCGATCAATGGGCACACGGTTGTGGAAACAGATGCATCAGCAACGGTGTGATCCAGCGTAGGTCCTTTCTGCCGGAAAGGACTTCGCGACTTGTCGCGACCTGCGACCAGCCCAGGTTTTTCAATAACAACATGGCGACGTTGAGCGGATATTCGCCCACCGCGCAGTTCGCCTTGCGGCGAAAGTCCAGCCCGGCAGGCTGGACCTGCAGAATTGCAATCATGAACACAAACACAGCACCTCAGCACTGGGCCGTTCTTGGCGGCGGCATCCTCGGAATGACGCTTGCGCTGAGACTCACGCAGCAGGGGCACAAAGTCACTTTGCTGGAAAGTCGTCCGCATCTCGGCGGTCTGGCGGACGCATGGCAGATCGGCGATGTCACCTGGGATCGGCATTATCATGTCACGCTGATGTCGGACATGTATGCACGAGCAGTCCTGCGGGAACTGGGCCTCGAAGATCAGATGCAGTGGGTCGAAACAAAGACGGGTTTCTATACCGACGGCCAATTGCACTCGATGTCGAATACTCTGGAATTCCTGAAGTTTCCTCCGCTGCGAATGATCGACAAACTGCGACTGGGTGGTACGATCTTTTACGCCGCTCGAGTCAAAAACTGGAAGAAGCTGGAAGACATCTCCGTCGGCGACTGGCTGACAAAGCTATCCGGTCGGCGCACGTTTGACAAAATGTGGCTGCCGCTGTTGCGCTGCAAGTTGGGCGAATGCTGGCGTGAGACCTCCGCCGCGTTTATCTGGGCCACGATCGCCCGCATGTATGCGGCCCGACGCACGGGCCTGAAGAAGGAACTGTTCGGCTATTGTCGTGGCGGTTATGCTGACGTGCTCGACAAATTCACCAGAAAACTACGTGCCCTTGGTGTCGAAATCCACTGCAACGCCGCTGCAAAAAGCGTGCGCACTGCCTTTGACGGACGCATGACGGTTCAGTTCGCGGACCATGATCGCATCTTTGATCGAGTCGTCTCAACGCTGCCCACGCCGGTCATGAGTCGCATGTGTCCCGAACTCACTTCGCATGAGAAAACGCTGTTCGATGGTGTGCGTTATCACGGCATAGTGTGCGCTTCGATACTGCTTTCGAAAAGTCTGTCGCCTTACTACGTCACGAATATTACTGACGCCGGTTACCCGTTTACGGCCGTGATTGAAATGACGTCGTTGGTTAATAAGCAGGAACTGGACGGCAACGCCCTCGTGTACCTGCCGCGTTACGTCGCCCCGAATGATGAACTGTTTGACCAGAGCGATGCGGAGATCGAACACGAATTCCTGTCCGGTCTGCAACGAATGCATCCGGCGCTGTCGCTGGCTGACGTAAAGGCCGTTCGCATTTCCCGGGTCCGCCACGTCTTTGCACTTCCCACGCTGGGGTACTCCGACCGACTTCCGCCGATTGTTACATCCGTGCCCGGCCTTTATTCACTGAATTCCGCGCATATCGTGAACGGGACTCTGAACGTTAACGAAACGATCAAACTGGCGAACGATTTCGTGGCGAATCTGAACGATTTACCCTCCGGCTGGCAGCCAAATTGTGACGGCAAATCCGCTGCCGCAGGAAAGTCGCCAAAGTTGTTTGAAATGGTGACAAACTCATAACTGCTGCCCGCACCCGGCCCCGGCCCGTGAATCACATCTGACTGACAACTGAATCCTGACAACTGAATCCTGACAACTGAATCCTCTCTTCATCATGACTCAACCCATAGCCAGCCTGTCGCTCGACCTTGACAACAAATGGTCCTACATGAAAACTCACGGCGACGCCGGTTGGGACAAATATCCCACATACCTGGATCTCGTCGTGCCGAGATTTCTTAAGGTCCTGCACGAACGCGACCTGAAAATGACGGTCTTCGTCGTAGGCCAGGACGCCGCCCGCGAAGAGAACTTCGAGGCACTCGCATCCATCTCGGCAGCCGGCCATGAAATCGGCAATCATTCTTTCAACCATGAGCCATGGCTGCATCTGTATTCGAAACTGGAATTGGTATCGGAACTGGCAAAGACGGAAGAACATCTGGAACGAGTCACCGGACAATGTCCCATCGGTTTTCGCGGCCCCGGGTTCAGCTATTGCGATCTGCTGCTGAAGATTCTGATTTGTCGAGGCTACCAGTACGACGGATCCACATTTCCGACTTACCTTGGCCCGCTGGCCCGCATGTATTACTTTATGTCGACTCGCCTGACGAAAGAGCAGCGCGCGGAGCGAAAACAGTTGTTCGGGAAATTCCGCGAAGGCTTCCGACCGTTGAAGCCATTCGCGTGGAATTTCGACGAAGGCGAATTGACGGAAATTCCTGTCACCACAATGCCGCTGTTCAAAGTGCCGATCCATGCCAGTTACATTCTGTATCTCGCGCAGTTTTCACGCACATTCGCCATGACTTACTGGCATATGGCGTTGACACTTTGTCGAGCAAATGGTGTAGGTCCATCCCTGCTGCTGCATCCACTCGACTTTATGGGCTGCGACGACGATCGGGATCTTGCAT
Organism: Candidatus Kuenenia sp.; assembly: GCA_043754375.1. Taxonomy (GTDB): domain Bacteria; phylum Planctomycetota; class Planctomycetia; order Planctomycetales; family Planctomycetaceae; genus SXXK01. The sequence goes on from JAYUVA010000261.1 coordinate 4,495, forward strand.
TCTTCCCGGCGATGGGCCGCCCTGCTGAACCGAAGATAGAAATCGTCGCTCAAATGATCGACATGATGAGCCGTCATTATGAAATTCTTCCCATGAAAGACCATGCCACAGCGCTCAAACGTCAGTTGTGGAAGAAATCAGGTGTGCAGGAAACAAAGGCGGCGATGCAACGTCGCTGAACAGCAACTGTGTTTTCAGTGGGACGGTTTTAGGAAGCCTGAGTTTTCTGAAGGTTGAGGCTTCTCACCGCCATGTCCTGGAGTCTACCGCGATGAAAACATCCATCATTACGAGAACGGAGTCTTTGGCTGCCGCAGCCATGATGTCGTTGGCTGCTACGGTCATCCTTGTCATGAATTATGACGGAACATGGCTGCATCCTGATACCGCTCAGGCTTTAAGTGTTGCTCGCAACGTCCTGCAGGGGAACGGCTTCAGCACGAGTGTGATTTACTACGAAGAGCACTATCAGCTCAATGCCTGGCCGGCAGCACAGACTGTTTTTCCGATCGGTTTTCCTGCGATGATCGCGGCACTCGGATGGGCAGGAGTACCGCTTCGGTTTGCGGCGCTGTTGATCGGAGTGACCGGATTCCTGTTGGTCCCTCCGTTGATATGCGTTGCCGCTCAACGCATGGGGCGCGCACCCGCGACCGGTCTCCTGCTCGCAACTGTCTGGCTCTGTTTTCCCATGATTTGGCACAACGTGTGGGAATGTCAGACTGAAATGATGTTCATCACACTGACGCTCGGCAGTCTGATTCTGTTGCAGAGTCCGGTGCCGGAGACTCGCCGGCTATTGCTGGCTGGACTCTGTGCGGCCTTCGCATTCAGCTTTCGCTACGCCGGCATCTTCTGGCTCGTGGCAGTCGCCTGCGCCTTCGTGATTCAGATCCCCCGGCAGCAATGGATTGCGGTAAAACAGGCCGCGACATTTTTTGCAATTCCTGCCTTGCTCGCAATATCGCTGTTTGCCAGAAATTCGATGCTGGTCGGTGACATCAAAGGCGGGAATAACAAAGCAGTCCACAGGACGCTGAAGGAGGCTGGAGAATCCGCGTACTACGCTGTCTCGCGACTGGCAGGTCTGGATAAGTCCAGTTTGTTTGCCGGAAAGTTGGCGGAGGTCGCAACGGTGGTCGGCCTGGGACTGCTGGTTAGTGCGGCGTTCATGTGCTGCATCCGGATGCATCGACCTGAATCTCGACCGTACTTTACCAAGGGGACGACTGGAGACTCCACCATTTTCCTTTACCTCGGGGTGTCTCTGGCAGCTCTGATCGGACTCGAAAAGACCACCTCGATCAACCTATCGCCTCGCATGTTTTTTCCGCTGATCCCATTTTCCCTGCTGGCTGTCGCCGACCTGATCAGCCGTATGCTGGTGACGCTCCCGGAAAGATCAGGATGGGCAAAGTGGCAACGCAGTCAGATCGTCGCTGCCTCAACGCTTCTGATTTCGGGAGTTCTCAGCGGTCAAATCAGAGCCGCAGCAGAAATCCGGAATCATGTGCATCGGTTCGGCATGGTCGATGATGTCGTCAATCAGATTATCGACAGCCCGACTGGCTCGATGATGCCCTCTGGGCTTTTGGTCGGCAAAAGGATTCTGTCGGACGAATCGCACATGCTGGCGGAAGTGCTGCTGCAGGGTACTGTCGGACTCACATCAACGACCTATACGATGCGGATCTGGACCGACGAAGAAGCAATCGCATTGATTCGCAGATACCAGATCAACCGCGTTGTCGTTTTCCCGCACGTGCAGCCGAAAGACGGGAATCCGTTCTTCGAGTCGCTGATAAAGGAAGGCGAACGCCATGAGTCATCACGCCTCTGGCTTGAGCCCGTTCTGATCTCACCCCGAATTCAGATCTACGCTGTGCGTGATTCGCTGTTGTTGACGCAACAATTCTGAAAGCCAACCTTCAATGTCTGCATTCCGAATGCTGTGTGTCTTTGGAACTCGGCCGGAAGCCATCAAGATGGCTCCCGTGGTACTTGCTGCGCAACGGCATGTGAAGGTGCAACCAATTGTCTGTCTGACCGGGCAGCATCGCGAGATGCTGGACCAGGTCGTGAAGTATTTTGCATTACCTGTCGATTGCGACCTCAATCTGATGCAGCCCAATCAGACGCTGTCCGATCTGACTGCCCGCTGTCTCCGGATGTTGTCGGCCACGATCGCGGAAACAACGCCGGACTGTGTCGTGGGACAGGGCGACACAACGACGGCATTGTGTGCCAGTATGGCTGCATTCTATGCGAGAATTCCGTTTGTGCATGTCGAAGCAGGGTTGCGGACCGACAGTATTGATTCGCCGTTCCCGGAAGAATTCAATCGCCGAGTCTGCTCATTGACGACCGCTCTGCACTGCGCGCCGACTGAAACGGCCCGACAGAATCTGCTGCGTGAAGGATATGCGGCGGACTCTGTGGTCGTCACCGGAAACACGGTTCTGGACGCGCTCAGACTGTCGGTTCAGCAGGAACGTCTGAATTCATTGATGTGGATCCAGAAGTATCCGGACATTGTGGGTCGCCCGATGGTGCTGATCACGGCGCATCGTCGCGAAAATCACGGCGACGGAATTCGCAATCTTTGCACCGCAATCGGACGCCTGGCCGACATGTTTCCGAAAGTGCAGTTCGTCTATCCGGTGCATCTGAATCCTAACATTCGCGGTCCGGTGCATGAAACTCTGTCCGACCGCAGGAACGTGCATTTGATTCCTCCCGCTGACTATCCGGAATTTATCTGGCTCATGGATCAATCCACGTTGATTCTGAGCGATTCCGGCGGCGTGCAGGAAGAGGCCCCGACACTTCGCAAGCCCGTCCTTGTGACACGTGATTCCACGGAACGCCCTGAAGCACTTGCCGTCGGTGCCACAAAACTGATCGGCACAGATCCGGATCGTGTCGTGCATGAAGTCCGGCAACTGCTCACCAATCGTGATGCCTATGCAGCGATGCAGGTCGATGTGAATCCCTACGGCGACGGCCGCGCTGCAGAACGAATCGTTGATCTCACGGTGAAGCGGTTTGCTTCAGTTTCTGAGCGGACCGAAGCCGGCTATCGGTAACAGTTCACTCGCTTGCGACCTTGTTCACGTACAACTTGACATTATGCGTCGCTCGTCCACCAGCCACGATGTCGGGACGTCCGTCGCCGTTCAGATCGGCCACGACAAGATCTTCCGTCGCCATGCCGCCTTCGTCGAGAATCTGCTTTTTCCAGACCGTACCTTCCGAGTTCGTCGCATAAAAGACACTGACGCCGAATGTCTGTGGTGTATCGCTGTGACCGAACGCGATCTCATCGGTTCCGTCGCCATCGAAATCGGCAGCCCAAAGCGCGTGGCCGCGAACGAATCCACTGTCGATGACGTGTCGCTTCCAGGAAGCCTTGTGGTCGGCCTGCACGTAAACAGCGAGTTGAGTCCCGTGCATCGGTTCCACGGAGGTCAGAAAACGTCCGCCACCGGCCAGGCGTCCGAGTTTCACCTCTCCCGCCCCATTTTGATTCGGATCGTCGGCTCCAGTCGCGCCGCCCGCGAGATGTTCTCGCTCCCAGCCGGACTCCGTGCGACGTATGAGCGATAACCCTTCTCGGCTGGCGGTGATTGTGTCAATGGAATTGTTGGCATCAAAATCGACGTGCCAGTGATTGTGCAACCGATTGAGCGTCGAATCCAGGACGGTGGCCGTCCAGCGACTGGTGGCCGGGCTTGCAGGAATCTCATAGGCCAGCAGACGAACACCGATTCCCGTGCTGGCATTCAACGGTGAGACGACAAGTTGCGGCGTCCCTTTGCCAAGCACATCGGCCCAGCGCATGCGATGCACGGAAGTCTCTTCACCGATCGCGGCAACCGTCCACAGGGCTTTCGGATCCGGGCCGCGATGAATCCAGTGCAGGGTACCGGTTTTTGTCCAGCCGGCACCGATCGCAAAATCGACCAGTCCATCACCGTCGATGTCGTGCGGCGCGATGCAGACGTTGTCCAGCGGTGTCTGATCCTGCAAAATGACATGCGCAGCCCAGCCTGGCTGTTCGTACCATACGACTCGATTTTCTGTCAGCGCCACAATGTCAGTATCGCCGTCGTGATCGACGTCGGCGACCGTGACTGCATAACAGACTTTTCCAACGTTGGCGTCGATCACTTGTGCTTCGAATGCGAGGGACCCATCACCGCCCTCAGCCCTGAGACAAAGACTCAGGAAACCCAGACACAAACTGATTTTCGTCATGATCAAACGATTCCTCGCCAAACTGCTTTCGACACGTACAATCCTGTCCGGTTTATACAGCATCGCATGGCTGAATGATTCGAACATCTCAACGTGTCAACCTGTACTCACGCATCTCGTCACAAGTGCCCTCTGTCGATGAATCACACAACATGATTCCTTCCGGCCCGCAATTTCGCACGGATGTCCTCACTGTAGCGGCGGAAATTGCCGCTGAAAAGATTCGCCGAGCGCTGGAGTGTACGCCGGTTGTTCAGGGCCTACCAGCGAAATAAGCTGGTACCCCAGGTCAGGCCCGCTCCAAAGCCGCACATGACCACAAGGTCGCCGCGATTGATCCGGCCCTCACGGTGCGCTTCGTCCAACGCAAGTGGGATGGATGCCGCCGACGTGTTGCCGACACGGTCCAGATTGTTGTAAACCTTGCATCGCGGAATCTTCAGCACCTTCATCGCATGATCAATGATGCGGATATTGGCCTGATGGAGTACGAAGAGACTCACGTCTTCAGTCGTCACCCCGGCATTGTCCAGCACCACATCAATCGATTGCGTGACAGCTTCGATCGCCCACTTGAACACATTGCGACCGTCCATTTTCAGGAAATGTTCGCCCGCCGCCACGAGTTCGGGAGTCAGTGGTAATGTCGCACCACCCGCAGGTCGGTCGAGCAGACAGCCGCCAGCACCGTCGGCACCCAGTTGATAGCACACAAGTCCCTGGTCTGCATCACCGGGTTCAAGGATCACGGCTCCCGCTCCGTCACCAAACAGCGGTGCGATTCGCTGATCGTCAGGCTGCACAATTCGGCTGTTGACATCTGCACCGATGATGAGCGCGAGTCGCGAGTTACCGGTCGCAATGAACTGCGCCCCAGTGGCCAGAGCATACATGAATCCGGAACACGCCGCCTGCAAGTCCATCGCGGGGGCGTCGAGCTTAAGTTTGTTCTGAACCAGACAGGCCGTCGAGGGACACGTGAAGTCAGGAGTAAATGTGCCGACAATCAACAGATCTATGTCCGACGCCGAAACATGGGCTGCCGCCATAGCGCGTCGAGCCGCTTCAACAGCAAGGTCGCTCGTGGATTCAGATTCATCCGCAAACCGCCGTTGGAGAATTCCAGTTCGGCGTTCGATCCAGCCTGGTTCAAAACCGTATCG
>JAYUVA010000262.1:0-2867 GCA_043754375.1 Candidatus Kuenenia sp.
TGGCAGTGCTGGTGCTGGTCTCCGGCAATCATGAGCCGCCGGTAAATCGCAGCGGGTTCGCAGACAGGGACAGCATGCCTCCTGCCACGACGCATGATATCGAAAACCCAATGCTCGTTTCACCCCAAGGCGATTCCCCCACATCAGCAAAGGTCGTTGGCCCCGACGGTGTGACGCTCGAAGAAACCGACGGCATCGAACTGCACCCGCAGAAGTAGCGGTGAATGTCTGGCAGTTCCTGTGTCAGGCAAAGCCATGAACGACGGCTGCTACCGCGGTTCACGGATCGCTTTCTTCTTCCACGTTGGCTCGAGTGGAACAGCAGCGTGCCGTGTTGTAAAACTGGGTGAACCGAACTCCATCGCAGGCCAGTCGGTCAAGATTCGGTGTCTGGACCTTCCCCCCGTATACTGCGTAGTTGAGGATGGCGCATTCGTTTAACCGCGTGGGCATCGCCCCGCGCGTGGGAATCTATTCACCGGGACGCTGCGAGCGCGGCCCGCTGGGCACGCGGTTAAACGAACCGATGCCAACCGCGTGCGGTATAACAGCCGATGTCGGTAAACCCCCTGTCGGACATGAACAGGACGACATTTTGCCGACAAGCTGATGAGAAACCAGCTGACATTGGGTCACAGCACCCGTTTTCCGATCGATCAACCGAATCTTTTGTCCCCATGTCGCGTTTACGGCTGACAATCGCTGGAATCTGAAATACCCTGCGGAATCTGAGGTGTTCTCCAGGACGGAGTTTTTTGGGCACTCTGGAAAAATCTGTGCAAGGCCTGACACGATTTATGGCAACCGACGAAGCATCTGGCGACTCACACCAACCCTCTGGCGATCTCAGTAATCTGCGGATCGGCGAATTCCTGCTGCTGCGGCGTCTGGGCAGTGGCGGCATGGCGGACGTGTATCTGGCCGAACAGACGTCACTCCATCGCAACGTTGCCGTGAAGATTTTGAAGAATGATGTTATCACAGGTGACCGCGATGTCATGCTCAAACGCTTCGAACAGGAAGCTCGCGCGGCTGGTGGTTTAAGTCATTCCAATCTCGTGCAGATTATCACCACCGGTCGTGAAGGCAACATCAGCTATATCGTTCAGGAATACGTTGCAGGGCTGAATCTCGGCCAGTGGATCAAGAAGCACGGCACGCCCGACTACGGCACAGGATTGAAATGGATGCAGCAGATCACGGCCGCATTACATGCCGCGTCAGAAGCTGGCATTGTGCATCGCGATGTGAAGCCGGAAAACGTCATGGTCACTCGTAGTGGCATCGCCAAGGTCACGGACTTCGGGTTGGCACAGTTGAATCAGCCTTCAAGTCCAAAAATGAATTTGACGCAAATCGGGACCACGTTGGGGACGCCATGGTACATGAGTCCCGAACAGATTCAGGGCGAGAAACTTGATCATCGCAGCGACCAGTATTCACTCGGTGTCACCTGCTACCACATGTTTGCCGGACAGCCACCGTTTCCTGGAAAAAACGCGATGACGGTCGCCGTGCAGCACTTGAAAGAAGAACCAGCTCCGCTGAATACGTTTCGAGCCGACTTGCCGAAAGATCTGTGCGCGGTCATTCATCGTATGCTCCAGAAAAAACCTGCCGATCGCTTTCAGGACCCGGCAGAACTGGAAGCTGAACTCAAACGTCTGGATAATGTCCCGATCAATACAAAACTAGGGGCCACCAACAGTTTGTTTGGACAATGGGTGCCATGGCTGCCGGAAGCAAAAAAATACTCGTTCGGCTTCCTTGCCGTCCTCTTCGTCTCGTTTATAGCGGGACGGCGGATGGAGCAGCCCGTGCGAATTCCTGAACCGGAGCAGACGCCGGCGATCAGGAAGGAAGAATCTGTGGAAGCGCAATTTGCCGTCGCGATGCGGCAACCGATGCGTGCCGCAGCATGGCGCGCCGTCATCTCAAACTTCAATGATAGCCCATTGGCCGATCTTGCAAGGTTGCGACTGGGTGTCGCCTTGATGGGGGGCACGGTACCGGATACTGAAAAGGCGTTGCAGGAATTTCGTAAGATAGCGGACGCCAGTGGACTGGGGCCCGAAAAGAGTCATCTCCAGCTACTTGGACTGGTTGGACAACTCTGGGTCATGGAACAACGACCTCGGACTGATGACACAGATCTTATTGTGCGCGAGATCCAGACAGTGGTGGACAGTTACGAAGATGCGGATGAACTGGAGAGTGCCCTCATCAAAGGGCCGCAGGAATTGAAGTGGTTCTTCGAACGATCGCAGTTTGGATTCACTTCGACGACCGGCTTCACATTCGGGATACCCGGCTCAGGACCACAGGAACCGCGTGGACCACGTCCTGCGACTGAGCGAAATGAATAGGAAATCCAACGTGTCCAGGACACTCTGCTGGATCGGCGACGCCAACGGGCAGCTGCATCTGCTCGATCAGACCCGGTTGCCATTACACGTTGAACACATCATCTGCACGACCGTAGAAGAAGTCTGGAACGCCATCAAAGTTCTGAAAGTCCGCGGCGCGCCGGCGATCGGTGTGGCGGCGGCGTACGGCCTTGTGACAGGACTGCAAGTGTCTCGGAATGCGACGGTCGATGAATTTCTGCGGGAAGTCGATCGCATTGCGGCGTATCTGGCAACCAGTCGTCCGACGGCGGTGAATCTGTTCTGGGCGATAAGCCGCATGAAGGCGGTTGCCGCCAGTCGTGATGCGTTGACCGCAGCTGAAATTCATGATCTACTCCTGGCGGAAGCACGCAGCATTGAGCTGGAAGACCGCGCGATGTGTTCGGCGATTGGACGACATGGAAGTACGCTGCTCAAATCCGGCATGTCGATCCTGACGCATTGCAATGCCGGTGGCCT
>JAYUVA010000263.1:0-10374 GCA_043754375.1 Candidatus Kuenenia sp.
CCTCTCACAATCCCGGAACGGGTGACTCCTCTGTTCTCAGCAGGCTGATGCCGATCGCGGTGCTTCTGTTGATGGCTGGATTGTGGCAGGGATTGGTGATGTTTCTGGTGCAGGTCCGAGGACTGAATGCGGCATTGTTTCCGGGGCCGTTCGCGGTGGCTGAAGCCGGATGGCGAATGCGGAGTGACTTGTGCCAGGCGACTCTGCTCACCGCAGCTGCAGCGGTCACGGGATTGTCAATGAGTATCCTCGCCGGGACGGCAACGGCTTTTGTGTTTTCGCAATCGTCCATCGTGCGACGAGCGTTTTATCCCTACGCGGTCCTGCTGCAGACGGTCCCCATCATCGCCATTGCTCCAATCGTGATTCTGACGCTGGGGCGTGGCTTTCAAAGTATCGCGCTGGTGTCGTGCATCATCAGTCTGTTTCCGATCATCACGAATACGACGACGGGACTGCTGCAGATCGATCCTGATCTGGTGGATCTGTTTCGACTGAATCGGGCGACACGCCGACAGCTGCTGATGAAACTGCGATTGCCTTCCGCGCTACCGTACCTGATTTCCGGTATTCGTATTGCCAGCGGTTCGGCGATTGTCGGTGCGATCGTGGGTGAGTTCTTCCTGAGCGCCGGGCCGACGGGCCTCGGATCCCTGATCCAGGGAAAAGTCGCGTCGTCGTTCAGGATGGAGGAACTTTACGCGGTCGTTGTTGCGGCGACGCTGTTGGGGACCTTCGTGTTCGGCATTGTCACGATCCTGGGTGAGTGGGTGCTGAAACGATGGTTTGGCATGAGCCTGGAAGGTCGTCGCCGGTAAGTGATCAGGTTTCAGGCAGCAGCAGCTTATCGAATCCGTTGATACCACTCTTACGGGAGATAAATGTCAGCACGCGGGCAACCAATTGCGAGTTTTCGTCGTAGCATTCGCAGCGGTGGCAGATTCGCAAACTTCCGCCCGCTGCCAGACTTTCTCTCCATCCTGCTGGCAGGCGACAGGCAAAACTCCTGCCGCGCACCACAATCAAGGGCCGAATGAGTGGATTCCCAATGCCGTCGAGCCAGCTCAACGGACATTGTTTTGGGCGAAAGCAATCGTTTGAGCTGACAAGTACCGTATCGGTCGGAATCAAGAGCCGGACATTTCGCTGGCTTGCGTACTGAGCGACATCCAGTAAACCCAGGCGAATCGTTTTTTCGGCATGACTGTACGTATGCCGTCCCTGTTCTCCGGGAACAATGACAACCGACCGCGCGCCAAGATCCGCTGCCAGATCGATGGATCGTCGGGCGTCACGAGTGGCGGCTTCGTACGACATGCCAAGTGATCCGGTAAAACCGCCGGCAAAACCGAGGCAGCTCACAGTGATCCCGGCATCTGCCAGAATATCGTGGATCGCATGCTCGCCAATGAACAGGATTTGCTGACGCCTGACGCAGGCATATCGAATGCCTCGCTGATGGAGCTGCTCGGCTTCCCGAATCAAACCTTCCGCAGAATCAGACTGCAACGGGTAGGCGACTGAGATGCGGGACACAAGCGGTAAACACGGCAATGCCGGGTCGTCGTCAAGAAATACATCCATGTTCGTACAGCTGTTTCCATCGATGGAATCGTTCGCAACACTTGCTGCCACCAACTTTTATTTCAGAATCGTGTATTCGTTCAGTATCTGATGTTCGAAATCGGCGACCGCACTTTGCCAGCCTGGGTATCCGCTACCATGAACGGTCCTCGGTCCTCATGCCCCTCATGGATGATACCGCCAGGAGAAAGTAGTGTGCCACGATCAGCGGCCGCTGTAAACCGTTTCAGCAACCAAATGTCGCAGGTATTTCCGTGGTTTCCTGAAGCACCCAAATGTAGCTTCGCTGACTTGACATGCGCTGGAAAAAAATCCCAAACGTCAACCACATGCGTCATGGTTCGTTTTCGCCAGATCGCAGCACCACAGGTGATGTCTGGTGGTCTCAATAAATCCGCAAGACTGGTACAAACACTTGGCGGGTGTATTTGCAGCGTCCGAATAGGCGGTGATTCTCAGCGCCTGCGCCAGGATTCGACGGAACCGGTCTGGACCGCTTCCCTCGTCAGCCTGCCCGGACTCGCCTGCATGGTGAGCCACAGGACCGTGCTCCGTTTCGACTCTAAGACAGCATTCGTCGGGTGCATCGCATACTGAACTCAACAGTTCCGGAATCCGGCCGATCATCAGGGAGGCTACGTGCCTTCGTCGGAACGCAGGCACGACGCCGATGTACTCGATGCCGACATCCGCTTCTGAAGGCAACGTGGCTGATGGCGCTGCCGTCACTGCGGATTTGTTCGGATTCGTCACACAGGACATGATGCCCGCGATATTCTGTTCAATGCGATACACAAACACGTTGGCCTGAATACGTTGCCACGAGGTGAGTAACTCGGCGGCTGACGGTTGCGGCTGGCTGGTCAGGTCTTCGCTGCACTCCAGAATTTTGTCGATGGCAAGCGGTATTTCACGGGCAGCTGCAGGGTTCGCAGTAAAATCGTAAAGTTCAAATGTGCCTCGATTCTGCAGCGGGCATTGACCACTCACCGCCACCGACCGGTCCCATCGCACAATATCGGTCGCTGGCACAAAACCGTGTTCCGTCAAAACGAGATCAAGTCTCGCATCACCGGCAGACGCCTGGATCAGTAAACGGACACGCTGAAATCCCTCAGGAATTGCGAGGCGTTTGACTTGCCTGATCAACAAACCACAAAGTGCGCGATACACGTCGGTTGTTGCATCCAGAAGCACAACGGGCTCGAAAACAGCAATTGTTTCGCACGGCTCCCGGGTGTATCCAATTGCCGCACAGGGGCGGTCATCATAGAGCAGAATGATTCCGGGAAACTGGCCCGTCATCGTGCTTACGGCAGCACTCGCCGATGAGTCGCGGGAAAGGGAATCCGTGTTTTGTGATTGCAGCAGCCGCGCGAGATCGCTGGCCAGCATGTCCGTCTCGTGGAAAGTGAAACGAAACATGCGATTAATTCGTGACAAGTTCGCTTTCGACGTTTTCTCGAATTCGTTTCAGCTTCATGTCCACACTCACAATATTGACCACATGGAATTCTGATCGCGGAGCCGTTGATTCTTTTTCTTCGCGTGTCACTGAAACAATCCACCGCGCCAGTCCGAACGGTACGTCAGTCGAAACCCAGAATTCGCCTTCGTTGGTCGATTTACTTTCCGCACGTTCCATCACCAGCTTGCCCTTCATCCGTCTCGCCGTGATCTGCTGACCCTGCAGGATGACTTCCGGAATGTCATTCGTCGCGATGACCTCCGGGCTGTCGTAATTGGTGAGTAAGGAAATTGTCGGATAGACACGCAGTGTGGGTGCCTTGATTTCCTTGACGGCTTCTTCACCCAGACGCCGAAAGCCGCGGACAATCGGCAGCATGTGATTGGGGATGGCATCGGCATCGACCGATTCGGAGATGATCTTGCTTTCCGGAACCAGCACCTTGTAAATTCTCGCGCCCACCGGACCAGGGTTGATACCCGCCGCTCCGGATGTGCCGGTCAGCGTCTTGATCTCGATCCAACGACATGGCTGCACTTTACCTTCGAACTCAGCCTCTTCCCTCCCGACGGATTTGATGCTCAGTTCACACGTCCATGTGAGTGGTGCCTGATCGTCAGGCCCGGTAGCCTGCGTCAGCGTGCCTTCGTATTCAACGGCTTTGCCGTCTTCCGGCAGATGAAAGATCAGACCCTGCGCGTTCGCGACCGGCGCGCCTATCGACGAAATCACAGCGACAGACAGAGCGATTGCCAGACGGTTAAATAGCAACATAAATCCAGTACCTTCCAGATGTCATACTTCGCCAAATGACGATTCGACGGGCAGTCCGCCGAACGGTCGTTCGCTGTCTTAACCTGCAAGAGTGTCTCAAACTCAGCATTCCGGATGCAAGTGGAATCCGCCAGACACCCCGGAAACGAGCATCCCATGCCTGAATTTGCGGATCGGGAAAGAGAAATCGGGCCCCGGAACAGTCCCGAGACGATGCCTGTTTCGATTGGTGGCGTTGGCTTCTGTCTGTTATGACTCCGGCGAGCGGTCGGTTGATTTAGTGATTTTTGGGGCTCATGATCTTACCAACCCGAAGCGCCAGCGAGGAATTCAGCCGTTTCTGCCTCGCTGGCGCTTCGGGTTAGTATTAGATCAACAGACCGCGAGCAGAGGCAAGTTGGCGAGAAACAGGGACGTACAGACGTGAATGAATCGGGGTTTCGCAATCTGGTGAATGGCCAAACGAAGGGCGGACAGGCGTCCAGTTTGCGCATGGCATTAAGCATTGCATCACTGGGTTACGGGCTGGCGATTCGTATTCGTAACGACCTGTTTGAACGCGGATGGAAGTCCATTCATCGGGCCGCAGTCCCGGTAATCAGTGTCGGAAATCTGACGACTGGCGGCACGGGCAAAACGCCGCTCGTGGCAATGGTTTGTCATTTGCTGCAGCGATCCGATTTGCGGCCGGGAATCGTAAGTCGCGGGTATCGTTCGGTCGATGGCACAGCGAATGATGAAAAACTGGTGCTGAATCTGCTGTGTCCGGGAGTACCGCACGCACAGAATCCCGATCGCGCAGCAGCGGCGAATTCTCTAACCAGCACTGAACGTGTCGATGCCATCGTTATGGACGATGGTTTTCAGCATCGTCGGCTGCATCGGGATCTTGATATCGTTGTGATTGATGCGACCAACCCGTTCGGATACGGAAATCTTTTGCCACGTGGCCTGCTGCGGGAACCGCTGTCGTCATTGCGACGAGCCGACGTCGCCATCATTACGCGATCGGATCTTGTCGGAGAACAGGTGCTTGCGGAAATCAGTAGCTCGATTCTGGCCGCTGCACCACAACTGTCAGATCACATCCTGCATGTCGTTTTCCAGCCGACATCCCTGCGGAATCCCGACGGAACGATGATGCCGCTCAGCGATGTCGCGACTCGGCGCGTGTATCTGATGGCGGGAATCGGGAACCCGGATGCATTTCAGGTCACGGCCGACCGAGCTGGCATGCGTGTGGTTGGAACATCATGGTTTCCCGACCATCATCACTATTCCAGTGATGATCTGCATCAGGTGCAGCAGAAGGCAAGAGCCTCGAACGAGGCATTGATTGTCACAACACTGAAGGATCTTGTGAAGCTGCCGACCGGATGTCTGAACGTGCATGCATTAGAAATCGCCGCCGTGTTTCCAAACCCGAACCATGTCGACGTACTGGAGAGACTGATCCAGCGAACGGTCATGCGTGAGCCGAATGGTCCTCCCTTTTGAAAGTAGCAGGCACTTTCCAAGTGCCGTAGCCTTTGGAAACGGGGGGGGGGGACGGCGGACGGCACACGGAGTGTGCCTGCTACTTTAAGGCAAATCGTGCGTCAGCCCGATGGTACAACAACACGCATTGTGTAACGATGACACTACGATGTCTTGTTATGGTCTGTCAATTGCTTCGCCCACTGGAGTTCGACTTCGCTCAATGGCGGGTCCAGCGGTGCATCGTACTTGACTGACAGATCGTAACGAGCACGTTGATAAACGGTGTCGAAAACTTCCTGCAACGGGACGAACGCGTCGGCGTCGCCGCGTTTGAGTGGGATTGGGATCGGTGGCAGTTTGTCGCAAAGAGTCCATGCGTAAACCTCGCAGCGTGGCCGACGATTCGCTCGACTGACGATCGCGTAAAAGTCGCCCGGAGGAAGAGTTCCAACGACCGGTAATCGCACGCCGCCCCTCAGCAGATCCAGTTCGACAAGGTGCGAACGACTTGCCAGAAATTCTCGTCGCTTCGTCAAATACTCTCGTCGACCGTCGCCGTTGCGTCTCTTATTCGCGGGTGAAAGCAGTTCGATCACAGTGACGACCTGCATCGTCTCACGATCACGGACGACGAGGTATGTTTCAAACCGTTCGATAGGCATTGGGAGATCACATTCCACTGCGATTGTTCCTGGTGTCTGCGACAGGATTCCCGTGGCAGGGCCCGAATCGACCGCAATGACAGCAATATCCGGCCGACGCATTGTCTCAGGATCTTCGCCAACACGTTCTACATAGACTCGCCGTTCAACGCGGATGAGGTAGTCTGGTTCCACGGCGGGACTGAGGCGATCGGAGAAGGCTGTCATGAGTCGAGTGTGGAAATCCTCCCATTCCTGTGCCTCCAGAAATGGATCCATGCCTGGGAACGGGGATGGCATTGCAGATGACTCCTTGATCAAATCAGGGAATGAAATTTACGGAGGAATGTAGCAACTACGAATTGTCTGGCGGGAGAAACACTCATGCTCATTCTACCGACACGGGCGTCCGTATAGAAAGGTTGGGCAGGATTTCAGGAACAAAACGAACGAGTGAAGCGTCCATGCTGAGTTTGCTTTTGCAAAGGATGAGCGTCTGTGTCCTCGGGATACTGGCCTAAACTTGTGCGTCGCAGGCCGGTTTACGGACGGATTTGCACCAGATAAAATGTAAATTCGGCGCAATCCGCGTAAACTACCACTCGGCGATGCTCAGGAATTCAGTAATTATAGCGTTATGCAGGGCAGAGCGCTCGGAACTGCCGTGAACCAGACAACACGAAGGTCACTTGAATGAAACGATTTTCTTACGGTCTCAGCACTTTTTTCATGCTGATCACAATGTTTGCGACGAGCCAGTCGCGATTGATCGCACAGGAAACCACGGAGCCTGCAGTTGAAACTGCAGCATTGGCACCTGACGAAGCGCAGGAAGCCGCAACGCCTTCGCTGTCGGAGAAGTGGGATCGGCTGATTTATGTGCCGTTCAAAGAACTTCAAAAGGTGTTCGACAATCAGGATGCGTCGGTCGTCCTGCCGTATGCCGAGTACCTCGATCTCATGAAACGCGCACTGGCGGCTATCCCGGTAACGACCGGGAATCAGGAAGTGGTCATCGCATCATCGTCATGGTCCGCGATCGTCGAAAAAGATCTTGCACGAGTCACCGTGGAACTGAAGCTCAACGTGCTGAAAGAAGACGGCTGGGCGACTCTGCCAATTGCATTTGGAGCAGCCGCGATTGGCAAAGTGGAACCGGCGGACGGGTCAGTGTTGCTGAAGGGAGTCGGACAAGGGCAGTACGAACTGCTCGTCAAAGGTGCCGGACAAAAAACGGTGACTCTGGAGTTGCTGGCGACTGTGCTGACGTCGCCGGAAGATCGATCGTTTGCAATTCAGTGTCCTCCGACAGGCATCAGCGAACTGGTCGTGACAATCCCTGAACCTGACCAGACCATTCGTATCACTCCGCTGCAGGTCTTGCTTCCAACCGACGGTGTAGCCAATGAGGGCAAGACGGTCGCTAAGGCCAGCCTGGGTGCCACAACTCAATTTGAAGTCCACTGGAATCCGCGAGCAGGTTCCAAGCCGGTGATGGATCTGTTGAGCAGTGTGACCAATCAAACGAACGTGCGGATTGAGCAAGGATTGCTGCAGTCGCGCACGGTGCTGAATTATGAGATACTTCGCGGCGAACTCCGCGATGTCACCGTGCTGGTTCCGAAAGATGCGCGCATCATCGATGTCGTTTCCTCCGCTGGTCGCATCCGATCGTGGACCGCTGAAGCTGCCGGTGAAACGCATCAGATCGTGAAGGCCGAGTTACTGGTTCCGGCGACAGAGAAATTCCAGATCGAAATCCAGACCGAGCGTCCCATCGAAGGCGATACGCTGCAGTTGATCGGCAAGTCAGCGGACGGCAAGCTGCACGGAGTTCACGCAGATGCGGTAGTTCGCGAAGCCGGGCGCTTGGCGATCGTGACTGATCCGTCGTTGACAACGGTTGTGAAGACTCAGGTGGGAGTGAAGCAGGTTGATGCCGGTGAAGCTTCGAAAGGCGACCAAACTGCGGCTGCGGCAAATACCTGGGAATTCAGCGGCAAGAGCGGGCAGCTTGTGGTGCAGATCAAGCCGGTTGAACCACGACTGCTGGTGACTCACAACCTGCGGTATGTGTTCCGGGATGACGAACTGCAACTGCGGTCAGTGCTCAAATACGAAGTCGAACGCGCGGGAGTGTTTCAGTTGTCGCTCAGAGTTCCGCAATCGCTGACTATTGACAACGTTTCAGCAGATGGCATGAGCGAATTCAATATCGATAAAGGCAGTGGCAAGGTCACGCTTTCGCTGACGCAGAAGCGCATGGGGGCGATCGAAGTCACCGTGCAGGCTCATCAGGCCTTCGATGCTGCTGCGGATAACGTCGAGATGGAATTGCCGACGTTGACGCCGGAAGGTGTCGAACGCGAAACCGGCGTCGTGACAGCGTACGCTCCCGAATTTCTGGATGTGATCACAGTTGATGAAAAGCTTGTGGGGCTGTTTCCGTCGCGGGATGCTGCGGTCGAGCAACTTCCTCGTTTGCGACACATCGCGTCATGGAATTTCACTCGTCGCCTCATCGCGATCTTTGTTCGTACGGCTCCGCGACCTGCTCAAATTGCAGCGACAGTCGGCACGACAGTCCACGTCGAACCGGAGATTGTGAAGCAGAATGCCGTGATCACATTTGATATTCAGAATGCCGGGATTGACACGCTTCGAGTGGCTGTACCAGAAGCTGTTTCCAATGACGTTCGCTTCCGCATTCTTTCGCCGGGTCACACAATTCAACAGCGTGACAAAGCAGCTCAGGCGGAAAACGGCTGGGTGACATGGACGCTGGTTTTGCAGGACGAAACAACGGGCACCGTTCAGCTCGGCGTTGATTGGGACGTCACGCTGGCCAAAGACGCAGCCGCCCCGGTTACGCCTGCTCCTGCCGCCGGGACTCCGGAAGCCGCTTTCGCCGCCGATTCCGCAGCGAATGTGCAGCCGGAACAAACACTGGTCGTCGAGCCGCCGCGCGTACTGGTCCCGTTTACGGACGATCAGGCGAAACGGCGACGCGTTGTGCTGACGCAGGTTCGCGGCGAAATTCGCCTGCTACGACACGAATCACTATCGATCACGGCTGAATCTCAGGGCGAAACCACCGAAGCCATTGATGTTCGCGAACTTGAATTCATGGAGCAGGACGGATATCTGGCCTATCGCTATTTTGCCCAGCCGGCGTCGGCGACAATCCGCATCCGCAAACATGAAATCCACGAAGTTGCGGCAACCGTGGTGTCGCGCGGATCGATCGAAGTGGTCACGGAACGTCAGGCTTTGGCTTCATGGCGTTGCCGATTCCGAATTACAACCAGCGAACGTCAGCGTTTGCGAATCGATCTGCCCTCTGGCTGCGATCTGCAGGCTCCTTTGTTAAATGATCAACGCACCACGATTGAGAAAGCGACCGATGTGCAGGCCGCTGATCAATGGGAAGCGTATTACGTGAACATCAGTCGCAGCACAACATCCGATCAGGAATTCCTGCTCACTTTGCAATTCCGATGCCCGATCGTGGAAGAACAGACTCGGCCTTATTCCGGTCGCGGTGGTGTTCAGGCACTGCATCTTCCATTGATTGGCGAAAGTGGTGGCTCGACGGTAGTTCAGCAACTGAAAGTCGTGCTCTGGGCTCCCGAGGAAATTGCGTTTCTCGGAGATCCGGATTTGTGGACTCAGGAAGGCGCGGTACCGGCCTCGGTGATGAGTCCGCTGAGATCACCTTCAGCCACAATTGCTGCGGCAGCCGTCAATGACTGGATCGATCCACAGCACGTCGCATCCGGGGACTTTCCGACGCAGGGCAGCGTTTCAGTGTACCGAGCTGTTGGTCGTCAGTCAGTGATTCAAGTCACCTGGTGGAGTCGTGCGTTCTTGTTCTGGATGATCAGCGGCACGTTGGTTGTGATCGGTCTGATCCTGCGTCGCACCTCGTGGGAGAATCGCATTACGGTGGCCCTGCTGGCCGCGTTCGCCGTTGCTTTGTTTTCGCTGAGTGGCAGTAATGCGACACCTCAATACGTCGCGATGGCCTGGCCGGGCATACTCGTCGTGGGTGGAATCTGGCTGACCGGGCTGCTCATTGGCCAACGAAACGGGAACGGTGAGAATCACGGGAATCACCGGTCTCCACCGAACGTTTCTGCTCCTGTCAAACACCCAGCGTCACCGCCGTCTTCGACGAACACCGGAAACCCACCAGTGCCGCCCGGAACCGTGGCGCCCGCTCCTGAGGTCACAAAGATGATGGATGACCTGATGGGAGGTGGCAAATGATCCGAAATCTTAAATCTCAAATCTCAAATCCTGCTTCCGTCTCACTCTTCACATTACTCCCATTCTTCACATTCCTCCCATTGGTCTCAGCGCAGGATCCGCCGCAACCCAACGAGCAATTTATTCCCGCCGATCAGCTCGACACTGTGTTCGATCGTG
>JAYUVA010000264.1:0-6198 GCA_043754375.1 Candidatus Kuenenia sp.
TGTGCTTCGCGACGTCACTTCAATCACGACATCCGGAAAACGTGCCTCTTTCCACGTCTGAAAAGTTCGACGACGATGCGTGGCACAATTCAGGACGACGAAACAGTCGGGAACGATAAATTTTGTCGGCGATCCTTCTTCGTAGTACAGCAACAGATCACTCGCCACATACACCGCCTGACCACGGTAGCGTTGTCGAAGAATGTCCAGAATTCGAATCGTCCAGTCACGATGCAACTCGGTCTCACCCATCGGTTTTCCATCGGATTCGGGGTATTCAATTTCTGGCGGAACTGTGACGGTATTCATGTGCTCAAAACCCTCAGCGACCGGCGAATGTCCACAGGACAACCTGAAGTATAATCCTGCGAAGGCGACATGTCAGCGCTTTTCCCGGAGATCGCGGATCGATAGTACGGCAAGTGCGTGTTTTGGGCATCCTGTGCGCCACGAGATGCTCGTCAGTCAGCCGAATGCACTTAGATCCCCGGCCTCAAAGCAAGCAGCTTCGCGAGCGCCTCAGCAAACTGCGTCAGCGATTCCTCTGACGGTAAATTGATCTTCAGAGACTTCTGCCCTTTGTCATCCGTTTCTGCAGCCTCGGTCAGTTGCTGGCGAAGTTGAGTAACGGTTTCCGTGGAAGGTGTGTTGCCGGCATCGGGAAGCATCTGAGACAGAAAACCAAATGCAGCCGTCAGCAACTGACCTCCTGCATCAGCCATTTTCTCGCGGCGCGCGACCATTCGAGTCGCCTCATCTTCTTTCGCCCGCTTCTGACTTTCATCCAGATGACCTTCTGGAAGCGCGCCGAGCAGGATCTCAAGCCGAGCCTTCAGTTCTTCCGTGCCGCTCTTCAGATTGACTTCGCTGATTTCGGATTCGTAATCCAGAGCCGCCATCGCCAGCTCCTTCTTCTGCCCGAGGGTCGTCAGCAGCTGTTCCTCCAGAGTCTTTTCCGTCACCAGAACATACACATTCACGGGCCGCTTCTGTCCCATGCGATGAGCGCGGGCGATGCGTTGTTCAAGGACGGCGGGATTCCACGGCAAATCCACGTTGACGACAGTATCGGCCGCCTGCAGATTGAGTCCGGTACTGCCCGCATTCGTCGACAGGAAGACCTTGCACTTTGGATTGTTCTGGAATTCGTTGACGATCTGCTGCCGCTTGCTTTGCGGAATTTTTCCTTCCAGACGTACGAATGGCACGTTGCGTTTTTTGAGCAGCGGTTCGATCAGATTCAGCATCTTCGTCCATTCGGAAAACACGACGGCCTTGTGATCGCCGTCCACGAAGAGTTCTTCGAAAAGTTCATCCAGCGTCTGCAGCTTCGTCGAATACCCCGGAGCCTGCTTATCCACAAGGAACGTACTGTCCGCCGTCATGCGGCACATCAACAGTGCCTGCCGCAGCCTGAGCAGATCCATTTCGCTGATGTACGACTTACTGGAGATAGACGCGACGATTTGAAGATGGGTTGCATGAAGAACCTTCTGTTCGTCGGTTGGCGGGATATGAATGATCTGAGTGTTTCGCGGCGGAAGGTCCTTCATCACCATGTCGCGGGTTCGTCGCAGCAGAATCGGCTTCAGCTGTTCCCGCAATTCGTCGAGATGCTGATATCCCAGTACGTAGCCCTTCTCGTCAGTGATTCGATAGCGGTTGAAGAATCGGAAGCCCGGCCCCAGATGCCGACCGTCTACAAATTGCACGACGGAATAAAGTTCATCCAGACGATTTTCCAGGGGCGTCCCGGAAAGCACGAGTGCGAATTGCGACTTGAGGCTCTTGACGATGCGCGTCGTCTGAGCTTCCCAGTTCTTAATCCGCTGACCTTCATCCAGGATGATTAAATCCCACCTCGCGGATTCAATCACCATGATGTCGCGAAGGACTTGTTCGTAGTTGCAGATCGTGAAAAACGCGCCGTCCCTGTACTGTGCCGCGCGATCCTCGGCACGGCCCATGACAAGCTGTTCCGTGCGATCGGAGAATCGATGAATCTCATTCCGCCACTGTGACTTCAGAGACGTCGGACAGATTACCAGAACCCGCTCGATGCCAGCTTCGCGAGCCAGCAGTTCAGCTACGCCGACACCCTGAATGGTTTTGCCGAGCCCCATGTCGTCCGCCAGCACTGCTCGTCCCGCACCGGCGGCGAAGGCGATGCCATCCATTTGATACGGCAACAGTTCGACTCTGAGCAGCGTTGTCCGCAGCGGATGTTTTCCAGGAGCTTTACGAATTTCCTCCACTAGTCTCTTGATGCGCTGGCGATAGAGCTGCTGCTGAATAAATTCTTCTGCGTCGGGATACACCACGACTGGCTCGCCCAGCCCCTCCAGCTTGTCGATGCGACGCACCAGATCATTGACGTCATGAATATCGACATCGCGAATCGGGCCAAGAATTTTCGCCGTCGCATCATCCATCCGGTCCGGCGCTCCCAACCGCAGCGCGAGATCGATTCCATACTTGAGGTAGACGTTGGTTTCCTTCTGCTTCGGCTTTTTCCGAAATGCCGCCGCATCAAATCGCCGACGAACCTTCTGCAGCGTGTGCAGAATATGTTTACAGGTTCCAAGCGTGTTGCTGCGATAATCTGGACACGTGCAATACGAATCCCCCGGCTCCGTTCCTCGCAGTGCCACACGATACGACTTACCGCTGAGCTTGCTGGTGATGATGTAATCGGCCCACGGCGACTTTCCGCCTTTGTCTGTCGATTCGACAGACATTTTCTCTTCCTTCGCCCGCTGCTCGCGTTCCTCGAACGCTCGTTTGATCAGATCCTCTTCACTGAGCGGTTCCATCGCCGGCCGCTCCTGCGGCGCACGGGCCAGGCCCAGAGCCGTTTTAGAATCGAGGATAACCGACAGTGCCGCACCGAGATGCTTGCACGGCGTGTCACAGGAATCGCAATTCAACAGAAGTCGGCTTTCTTTGTCCTGCCGCATTGTGATTGTGACGATGACATCTTCGGTCGGCAGGGACAGGCGAAACAGATCTCCCGTCAGAGAGGATTGCTCCACCGGATCTTCCACCGGGATTCTGCCTCCGGCGTAAAGCAGTTTTTTCCCGTCCACCGGTCCGCCAAGCAAATCGCACGCCTGCGTAAACGTGAGTCTCGAAAGCCGATCCGTAAGTGTGAGATCTTTGGATTTCTTAACCTGTGTTGCCATCGTGTCGCTTCGTCTGTGTGTGTGACGGGGAATGTCTCGTGCCCAACCGAAGCGGAACTTTACCGCAGCGAAGTTCCTCTGGCGAGCCAACCGCGAATAATGAATGCCAAGCCAAATCTCCCTTTATTGGTTCGGCATGAGCTAGCGGCTCAAGATGATGCATGCATTTGGCCAGTCTTAATTCTCGACGTCACTTCAGTGATACGTTTCCGTGTCAGCGAGCTGCAATCAATTGCCTGATAAATCAAGATTTCTTCCAGAACCGCATCCGATTCCAAATTGACTGTCGTGCAGACGACGACTCCAGCGATGTCAAAGGTGTTCCACTACCACCTACAACTCGAGTGAGGTCACTCAATCTCTTTGGCTGAGGTCGTCGCCCCGATGCGACATCTTCGATCATCCGCCGCAGAAGTTGGTTAACTGAATCATTGGCATCCAGTTTCAACGCCGAATCAATCGTCGTGTTTGCTTCTACTAATCGGCCTGCGAATAGATAAGCACAGGCCAGGTTGCCGAGTGTCTCAGAATTGTCCGGCTTGAGCGCAGCGGCTTTCTCGCCAACCTGAACAGCTTCATCGGCATAGCCCAGCTCCAGGCAAATGCCCGCGTATTCGCGAGGCACAGACTCCGTATCTTTCTCAAGTTCATATGTTCGCCGCAGCGAAATCAATGCACCATCCAAATCGCCGATGGCATGTTTACCTTTTCCAATGCAGAAATGGAGTTGCCACGAATCCGCGTATTCCCTGCCGAGCGTTTCAAGGTCTGAAACAGCCTTCCTGACGGACACAGCGATTTCGCCGCTGACTGGAGGATGTCCGGGATTGATCATGTGTTTCCGGATCACATCCGCCGAAACTCTAAAGACAGTGTCCGGATCGAAATGCGTTCGTCCAATGTACACCTCACTTCCCTGGGCCTTGTCGAAGTAGACTTCAAGATTCCCTTCGACGCGAAGGAATTTCAGATTCGGATTGTTGCTGGATTCCGCAAAAACAAGTCCCGATCCGATTTCAGGTGTCCAGCCTTCGCGCGCAATCAGCGTTTTTGGAACTGTTCCGGTGAGCCATGCCATGACGCCCTTGTTCCATTGTTTGACCTGCAGCCACTCGCAATACGGTTCGATGCAAAGATCAAATTCGTTGATAATCACGAAATCCGAATCCGGTCCCTGAGCGACCTCAAATCCTGCGTCTGTGAGCCGTCGCATGAGCCGTAGTGCATCCGACATGGCCATAAACGAACACCGCCACAGATGATCGTCGGCTAACACAGTTGAGTTTGGAGCCGAAGCCGTCAGAGCCTCGACTCCACCCGGATAAATATCGTCGATGTGATCTTTTCGACCAACCACCGAATAACCTTCGATTGCGATTGCCATCTCTGCTCCACGCCTAATGCCGCCAGGTACTTTCCAGTTGCCGTGACCATAAATCGAAGCACGGATTAAGTCGCGGTTCAGCCAGTCCGCAACGTTTCGCAAACTCACATTCCCGGCCGTTCATTGCGCATCGAAAAGCTGCACGGGATTGATTTTGAACTGCAGCATGTTGGCGGTCTCGCGGCCGTTGTCGCCGCCTTTGCGTTGCATGGTGATGCGACCGATTCTCAGGTTGCCGGCTTTCGTGATTTCAACATCACCGTCGCCGAAGCACTTGATGGCATCTGTGGCTGATTTGATCACCCATTTGGGTTTGTCGGTCGCCTTAAACGTGACCATCATCCAGCCAGCGGCATGAACACCGTCGCCGACGAGCAGGTCAGAAACGATCTCGTCCTTGTGCGCTGTAAAGAAGTCAATAATGCCCTTCTGAACATTCGGGTCCAACTCATCCAGATACATGCGCCTGCGGTCGCGGCTTGACTCATGGGGCGGCGTCTCTCCAACATACAGTTTTAACGCCTCAACGACATCGGAAGGCATGTTCCACATTCTTGCATAGGTCGCGAGCCAGCGCTTGTCGATCTGGTTGAAACCATTCGGACTGCTGACGAGCTTGATGGAAATCCTTTCGACACTTTCGCCGGATTTCGTCCTGACCGTGACTTCGACGTCGGCTTTTTTGCCGTGTGGCTTTGAGGCCCTGACATGGTCGATATCCGCAACCGTGTAATTCATCGCGGCCAGCCATGCCTGAGCATCGGCGTCAGTCTGCCAGTTGTTGAACTTGTCCCGAATGTCGTCTTCGTTTCGGAATCCGTCTTTCGCGGTCTTCGAACCGAGCTCAACTTTTGCTGCGTGTACATTCTGATCAGGAACGCTGCAATGAATTCCGCGTCCGAGGCTCGGGGAACATTCCTGTGCATGCACAACAAGGCAGGACGTCTGCAATATCAACAGAAAAATGAGTGTTCGTTTCGTGGTCATTTTCGTAACTGCTTTGTGACGCATCGTGGCAAAGTTCGAGCATGAATGATTACGCCTGCCGAAACTTTGCTTCGCTCCGGTCCAACCTACTACGCTCGTGCCTTTGCAAAGAGTTCTTCAACGTTCATCCAGAATCCCTCAAGGATCCTTGACACGGCATGTTCAGGGCGAACGAATTTGATTGCCTCGCGATACTCGCCGTCACGCAGGTGAAGTACCTGGATCGAGTCATCGCGAGGATCAATGATCCAGTATTCGGCAATACCGGCGGCCGCATAATCGCGCCGTTTGTCCACGAGGTCACGATCCGGATCGTCAGGGCTGATGATCTCCACAACCAGATCTGCCGTCTCCCAGAATTGTTCCTGTCGTCGTTTTGAATTGGCCTGGGACACAAACAGTACGTCGGGTTCTCGGAAATGTCGCTCGCTGATTCGGACGCGAGTCGGGGCTGACATGACGATTCCAAGGCGGGCTTGGTCCACAAAGGCATGCATTTGCAGAAATACAAGTTTCGCAATGAACTGATGCAGTAGTGATGGCACTGGCAGAACCTCCACATGTCCGTTCACCAATTCCACCATGCGATTGCCGGGCAGCGAAAAATAGTCACCATCCCGCCACTCGCCCTGACGCGGAAATAAT
>JAYUVA010000265.1:0-4011 GCA_043754375.1 Candidatus Kuenenia sp.
GCCATTGGCGGCGGTTGTTGTGTTTGTGGACACAGCAGCGGCGCGTGAAATCGTTCAGAAGCTGACCGAGTGGCAGGTGATTGTGGTGCCGGAGTAGTATCCCCGCGATCGCGATTCGTTTGAACGGTTGGTTGCATTTCAACAACATCGATCTCCGGCACTCTCCTGAGATGTGTCTTGAGTTCGCTCCGCCACCTGTCACGATGGGGAATTCTTATGACACAAACATCCAACAATCCGGACCCCCCAATGTCATTCACTGATGAAATGCTCTACGCTGCATTTCGAGCCGCTTTTGTCTCGACGCTGGATTGCATGTTGCGAGAAGCTCTGGATCGTCAGAATGCGGTTTCCAGGTCCGGAGGATTTCTGGACATCTATCCCGTTCTTCAGGGAACGGCTCCTCAGATTCAATTGGAATGTCTGTTGCAAACCTGGGATCATCTGCAGGACAGCCGGACACCACTGACACATTTCGACCACGGCGTGATAAACGCAGCGTTTGAGGCTCTGGCGAAGATGAGTGAACTGGCGACAAGTCCGTCCCTGTCCAGTGTCTGGAAAGGACCCAGATTAATCGCCACAGCCTGCGACCAATGGGTGACGACAAAGGTTCGCGTGTTGCAACTGACTCTGGACGAAAAAACGTCGAGTGAATTTGTTCGGCTGGAAGACAAGTTAGAAGATCACAACCTCGTATCTGCGACGATTTCCAGAACTGCAACTCGGGGGTCTTTTGAAGAATTGATTGTCGTCGTCGGACGCTGGAGGGCCTCTGGTGACGTCGTATTGGGTTCAAAAGGACTGCTGACAGAGGATGAACAGGATATCCTTCGCGTCTTTTTTGAGGAACAATCGGGTCTGTTAAGGTAAGTGAAGGGCTCCAACCGCTATCATTGCGATTCGATATCGGGAATACCGCTTGCGGGGCGTTGGAACTCGTTGGGATTCGGCGATTGTTGGGCTTTCAAAGCGCAAAAGGAACTGAGATCAATGGCGAAGAAAAAGGTAGTTAAGAAAGCAGCCAAGCCTGTAAGGCCAGCGCAAGCATCATCCCGCGTGGCGAAAACAGCTAAGACACCCCCGAAAACTGTGGCAAAAACGAAGCCCGTTCCAAGGAAACCTGCACCGAAAAAGGCACCCGTGGCTCGCAAGCCGGTTGTGGTCGCGCGAAAGCCCACCCCGCCTCCGGAACCCGAACTCATTCAACGGAAAAAGGGCGTTCGGAAAGCCACCATTTCGTCGGGTATTCATGATGAGAAGCCATCCCGAAAACTGGGACGTTCTCGCATTCCGATCGACGCACCGCTGGATGTGGTGTTTCAAAATGACATTCAGGCAAGAGAAGCATTCATGTTTCTCGGGATTCATTCCATTCGAGATTTGGAAATGTTCAACCCGGACGACCTTGTGCTGCGATTGACAGGCCCGGCAAAACTCACGGTTGGTCGAATTCGCAAGATCCTCGCGATGAACAATCGATGCCTTTCGAATGACGAAGAATTCGCACTGGAATTTCAGGAACTGCTGTCGCGCCCAAGAGAGTAGATGTCACATGGATTCGCGATTTCAGCATGCTGCTCAAGTCCATTCCGGCAATCAGACGCCGCTCAGTGATCATGCACGGCGATCGGCAGATCAGGCCATTGGTTTCCTGATGCAGCAGGCTGTTGAAAACGCCGATTGCATATCGCTCGCCGCCGGACTGGTGGATGAAGAATCGTTGCCGGTCAAAATCGTGCGAGACGCTGTTGCCGAATTGCTCTCCGACGTGGATTCCGGCCGCAAACTGCTGCAGTACGGAATCACACCAGGTCCGGAAGTTCTGCGTCGGGTGTTCAGAACAAATCTGGCCAGACTTGAACAACGTACGGATGATCTGCGTGATCTGCCGTTGTCGCAACTCGTCCTGACGACAGGCTCGCAGCAGCTATTGTCACTTGTGACGCAGGCACTAATCAATCCCGGTGACATCTGCCTTGTGGCCGCGCCGACATATTTCGTGTACATCGATGTGCTCCAGGCGGCAGGTGCGGAGATTATACCGGTCGCCGCCGACGCAGACGGGATGCGCCCGGATTCACTGGCCGCCGCGTTTGCACACATCCGGTCTGAAGGCAAGCTGGACCGGGTTCGACTGGTGTACGTTGTGAGCGATTTTGACAATCCCTCCGGCGTGAGCGTTTCTGCCGCGCGACGTCCTGAGATATTAAAAACTGTGGAGCAGTATTCAACGGATCACCGCATTTTTCTGCTCGAAGATTGCGCGTACCGCGAACTCCGCTATGACGGCGAAGCGATTCCCAGCATCTGGTCACTCGATCAGACACGCGAAACGGTCATTCTGGCTCAGACGTTTTCAAAGAGTTTTTCTCCGGGCATCCGTGTTGGAATGGGTGTATTGCCGCAATGTCTGGTAAAAGCCGTCACCGACTTGAAGGGAAACGAAGACTTCGGATCGGCGCATTTGAATCAGCACATTGTCGCACACGCGATTCACACGGGGGAGTATGCTGAACATGTGCGCAATGTGTGCCAAAGTTATCGCCGCAAGCGTGATGCAATGGTGACGACTGTCGAACGCGAGTTTTCCGGACTACCCGGCGTTTCCTGGTTCAAACCGCAGGGCGGTATGTATGTCTGGTTGCGGTTGCCGGATCATATTGAAACAGGATTCTCCAGTCTACTGTTTCAGCGCGCGACGCAGGTCGATAAGGTGATGTATGTCCCCGGCGAATTGTGTTACCCCGCTGGTTGGGTGAAACGTCCACGCTGCGAAATGCGATTGAGTTTTGGCGTGCAGAATGTCGTCGGGATTGAGGCTGGCATTCAGCGCCTTGCGTCTGCTGTGCGTTGGGTTCTGGATACTTCGCTGCGGCAGCCTGTTCCGCAATCGCAGTCGGAGTCTGGGCGGTGATGCCAGAGTCTGATGGCTGGCGGCCATCGTGTTCGACTCAGATGCTGCATGTCCGCGCGGCAGTACTGCGTTCGATTCGCCAGTTTTTCCTTGACCGTGATTACCTTGAAGTCGAGACACCCTGCCTTTCCCGCGACATTGTGCTCGATGCGTGGCTGGAACCATTTGCCATCGATGTGCGTGGTGATCGATGGTTTCTACAGACCTCTCCTGAAGCGCACATGAAGCGTCTGTTAGCAGCGGACGTGGGTTCGATCTTTCAGATCAGTCGTGTGTTCCGACAGCATGAACGCGGTAATCATCACAATTCTGAATTCACAATGATCGAATGGTACGGCGTTGGCTCGAACTGGATGGAACAACTGGAAGTCACGGAAACGCTTGTACGAACGGCAACCGCTGCGGCCGCCGGCGTGACAGGACGAAACGTTGCTGAGCAGTGGAGTCGCGAAAAATTTCAGCAGACACCGTACGCGGCGGCATTTCAACGTGCGTTCGGGGTTGATGTGTTCGATTGTTCGGGACGTCAGCTCATGGACGCAGCGCGGCACTTCGGCGTCCGGCTGCCTGCTGATTTGCGTGAAGACCGAATCGACGATGTATTGAACGTCATGCTGGCATTTGCAATTGAACCACAATTGGGTGGCACGTCGAAGACTGGCAGGATTCATCCCGAGTTTTTATGTGATTATCCGCCGACTCAGGCAGCGCTGGCGGTGGTTTCGGAAACGTATCCGCATGTGGCACGTCGTTTTGAGCTGTATGTCGAGGGTTTGGAGTTGTGTAATGGGTATCAGGAACTGACGGATGAGCTTGAACTGCGGCGACGGGACGCAGTCCGGAATCAGCAACGCCTCGGTGAAAAGTCGCCGGAACTGCCCGGTGCCGCCCGACTGCTGGCGGCGATGCAATCCGGTCTGCCACCCTGTTCCGGAGTTGCCCTTGGATTTGATCGTCTGGTGATGGTGGCTACCGCGTGTCGAGATATTCGTGAAGTGATGCCGTTTCCTGAGGATCGAGCGTAGGGAAGAATCTGAGACTTGCCTTAAATGATGTACCGGATTCTGTACCAGTCAATGATTCCAATGGAGCGG
>JAYUVA010000266.1:0-3331 GCA_043754375.1 Candidatus Kuenenia sp.
CATTGGCGAGCAGGACGGAAGATCAATCTGAATGGATTATGCAGTTTTATGATCATGCCGATGAGACGAACTGGGCCGAAATGAAAAAACAATATCGTCACGCATTGCTGAATGTCTACGCCAAAGACGACATCTATGAAAGACTCGTACTGTGGATCAAGGGCAACCAGGAATACGGGTATTGGCTTGGGAGCGAAGGCTTTATGGAGGAAAAACTCAATGAAGGACTTAAATGGGATCAGGGGGCGAAGTCCAATCGAGAACGCTGGCTTCCGACGAGCGTCGTAGGACATTGGTTCGAAGGTGGTCCGACGTACGACATGCTGATGGCCTGGCTGCCGTATCATCAATGTGAGTGGGCTCTCAACGTCCCACTTGATGAACTCCCGGCACTTGTAGAAAAGTACCGCGAGAAAGGCTGGCAACCAGCGAACCTGAACATCATCAACGGCAGCGTCCCGGCCAGATGTAGTGCCGTGTTCGGTGACAATCCAGAGAATCGAAAATGGACATTCTCTCCGGGGTTGTCAGTCAACGAGTATCGCTCAATGCTGATCAGGGTCGATGCGATTGGAGGTCAGCCTCAGTGCGTGTTTTCCCGAGTCGAAAATAACGAGACCATCTATTCAGTCTTGTGGCACGGCGTGGAACTGTAATCCAAAACTGATCTGATTTCAGACATGGCATCATCATGCCGATCGCCAAACCTCTTTGTTGATCGCATGGATTTGACGTTGTGGCGTGTCATGACGTACACGCGTGTCAAGGCGACTGAATTCTGTCCGAGGCGCACGATGTTTCAACTCACAACAACAAGTCATCCCACCGATCGCGTACCTCTTCCCGCAAACGCTGCGTTTCTCATTGGGCGTGGTGACGCATGCGACATGAAACTAAACGATCCTTCAGCGTCACGCGTTCATTGTCGCGTCATTGCCCACGACGGCCGCGTGACGCTGTATGATGCCGGCAGTCGCTGGGGAACTTTTGTGAATAGCAAACGTGTTTTCGAATGCGATCTCCGGCCTGGTGATCGCATCAAAGTCGGCGAGACGACTCTTCAACTCACGGTGGACACCGACGCAAACCCGCGAGCAACGGGTTGGCGAGGTGCATTGAATTCGGATTTCTGAACTTATACTCCACGCGGTAATGATTGATAGAATTGGCGAGCGACATGCGTCAGCTTGCCGGTACAAAAACGAGGTACCGGAGGGCTCACGCCACTCCGCTCGCCGGACTCATTTCTGGCTGCGCAGAGTTTAAAGTGCGCTCACCGCTTTTTCCAGGTCGATCTTCCCAGGATCGGCGCACCACAGGAGATCTCGCACGGACTCAACCAGTTCCGTTTCACTGCGACTTCTGCTTCAATCGTTCCCGATAGGCAGTGAGCGTGCCTTCGGGGTCGGCTTCGAATGCCTGTTTGCAGCCTTCGCAGCAGACGAAGTAGGTTTTTCCGGCGTGAGTGACGGAAATGGTGCCGAGACCGCCAGTGACAATACATTCCCGTTCGCCCGTGTTTCCTTTCGCCAATCGTTCTCCCGCCCGGGTCATCCCGATTTCATACTGCCGACGAAAAGCCGCCCCGGAGCTGAGACTTTCTTCGAAAAGCAGCGTCATGCGAATGCCGTTGATCTTTCGAACGGTGAACCGCAGGCGAGTTTTGCCGGGTTCCGCGACGGATTGAAACACCCAGTGATCCTGCGCTGACTTGTCGGTCGGAGCAGTAGAATTCGATGCCGGTGATGTTTCCGGTTCGGTCATTTCCAGCGAGATCGAAGGCTTTTCCGGCTGTTGAAGTTCGATGATCGGTCGCCCCATTTCGGATGAGGCTGCAAAGACGATCAAGGTGGATTTTTCGCCCGGTTCAAGTTTCATCAGCAGACACGGAATCTGTTCATCAAAGCGCCATACAACATGCGCTTTTTCAGACCATGCTCCGGAATTCGAACCACGTTTCGGCTGCGCCACGCCTCTCCAGTCGCCGACGAGAAACGACAATTGTGAAAGTGCGGAGACGACTTTCTCCCGGCTCATTTCGGCCTTCGACACAATCGCAGAAAGCGTCTGCGGAGACTCGACTTTCGGTTCGTCCGGACTCCAGCCCGCCGCAGCGATGATCAGCGGTGTGATGAGAATAGGAATGATCAGAGTTCTCATGGCTTCAGCCTGCTGCGTTGGGGTCTCGTACCGGTGGGCCGACGCCGCACCGCTCGCCGTGCAGAGCAGCATATCATCCTGATCCCGCAGCGTCGATCGGCAGGTGTTGCCGGTTCAGGATGGATCACGAAAGAGAGCAAAGTCAGCAGCAGGCGCTGAAGCCGACGCGCACAAGCGGACAAATCGCTACGGGCCGCACAACTCCGAGCGAAGCGCGACAACGCACGATCGTTACGTTAGAAATGCGAGCGAGTGAAAGCATTGAACTCCGATGTAAAGCTGCAGGAGTTCTTCCCGACGAGACTATTTGATCGGACACCATGGAGGGTACTATGCGACCAGCACACCAAGTGTGCTCGGAATCGTTTCGGAGACTTTTGACTCCGGCTGTCGTTTGTCTGACAGTCTTCAGTCTGAGCGGTTGTGTCTCTGTTGCGACGTCTGACCCGGGTTGTAACAGTTCTGGAACTTACGGCCAGCCCTGCAGTGCAGGAACGTATGGACAGAACGACGCACCTCGGGAACTGCGCAAAGTTTCGTTGCCAGCCTATATTATCGAACCCCCGGACGTACTGTTGATCGAAACGGTCAATAACATTCGTCCTGCGACAGCTCCCGTGCATGTGGGAGAAGCTTTGCTGGTTCAGGTCAACCGCACACTCCCGTTGAGTCAGACAGAGGAAGCTGTCTCCGCTCAGTTCAAGACCATCAACGGGATGTACACCATCGGATCAGACGGTTATCTGAATCTGGGCCCGGAGTATGGCAAGGTTCTGGTTGCCGATCTGCCGCTGGAAGTCATTCAGCAGCGAGTCGATTCGCATCTGCGGCAGGTACTGACGAATCCTCAGGTTCTGGTCACACTGCCCGCACCTCAGAACAAACAGTTCGTCGCTGGACCGCACCTGGTCCGTCCGGATGGAACGGTCGGCCTCGGAGTTTACGGCGGTGTGTATGTCTCAGGACTCACACTGCAGCAGGCGCAAACTGAAATTGAACAGCATCTGAGCCAATATATCTATCGCCCCGAAGTTTCGATTGACGTGCTGGCCTACAACAGCAAAGTCTATTACGTCATTACCGACGGCGGCGGTGCCGGAGAACAGGTCTATCGCATTCCGGCGACGGGAAACGAAACGGTCCTGGATGCCATCGCCGGTATCAACGGACT
>JAYUVA010000267.1:0-6708 GCA_043754375.1 Candidatus Kuenenia sp.
CAGCCGCAGGCGCCGGCCAGGGATTTGAAATTCAAACACAGGAGCCGGCGCCTGCGGCTGGGCGGTAAACGAGGATCAGATTATGCAAATTCGACGAAGACCGTTTCTGGCTGATCTGGGCATGGGCGTCACCGGCATGGCGCTGGGCGCGATGATGGCCGAGGGGGCGGAGGTCTCTCACTTGACGCCGCGCGCAAAGTCCGTCATCTGGATCTTCCTCTCCGGCGGTTACAGCCACATGGAAACCTTCGACCCGAAGCCAGCTCTGAATAAATATGCAGGCATGACGTTTGATAAAACGCCGTTTGACAATCCGGTCAACTCACCGTTGCATCGCAAACGATTTCGCTCGGTTCCATCGGAGGACATCAATATCCGGGATGTCTATCCTACCATCTTCCCCATGCAGGTCGATTGGAAAAAATGCGGCGAGAGCGGCATTGAAGTGACGGACTGGTGGCCGCATCTGGCGAAGCATGTCGATGACATCAGTTTCGTCCGCAATATGTGGACGACTGATAATGATCACGCCGCTGAGAATCAATTTCATACCGGTCGCCACAAGCTGGACGAATCCCAGCCGAGCATTGGAGCGTGGGCTCACTATGGTCTGGGAGCACTGAACGAGAATCTTCCGAAATTCGTCGTGCTTGGCGGGCCGACTCGATCGGACACGCGTGAATCCATTGACTCACTTTATCTTGGACCACAATACTCGGGCATCCCGCTCGCGCTGGACCCGAAGAATCCTCTGCCGTTTGCTCAGCGGAACGCCGGGCAGACGTTTGAACAACAGCAGCAGGAGTACGAAGCCATCGATCAGTTGAATGAACTTACCGCGGTTGAATACCCCGATGATCAATCGTTGCGCGCCCGCATTCGGGCCTATGAACTGGCGTTTCGCATGCAGGCGGCCGTGCCGGAAGCGGTCGATCTGGCGCAGGAAACGGAAGCCACATCAAAGCTGTATGGGCTCGACAACGACACCACGAAAGTCGCCGGCCAGCGTCTGCTCGCGGCGCGTCGGCTGGTGGAGCGGGGAGTTCGTTTCGTGCAGGTCTTTCCGTCGCCGTACGGATCGTGGGATTCGCATCAGCAGTTGAAGGACAATCACACGCGGCTGTGTGCCTCGGTCGATCTTCCTGTCGCCGGATTGTTGCAGGACCTTAAACAGCGAGGTCTTATGGAAGATGTTGTGGTTGTTTTTGGAACGGAATTTGGCCGAACGCCTGGTCTCGAACTACGTGGCGGGGGAAATACCGGCCGTGATCATCATCCCAACGGATTCACAGTCTGGCTGGCCGGGGCTGGCCTGAAGAAAGGGCATGTCCACGGCGAGACCGACGAACTCGGCTACCATGCCCTTGGCGAAGGCCACTACGTCACGGACCTTCACGCTACGGTGCTGCATCTGCTCGGTCTCGATAATCGCCGACTTGAGATCCCCGGGCGAAAACGGCTGGAGATCGATCACGGCAAGGTGATTGAAGACATCGTGGTTTGAGGTTCTAGGGGAGAAAACCTGATGCTGTCAATTCATAATGGTCACTTGAGGCAAGCTTCCACATCGCGGCGCGAATGGCTGCGAGTCGGCCGCGACCATTGGGGACACGTCTTTAGCTTTGCGATGACCGTGGCAGATTCTTTGGACGAGTTTGAGAAGATCATTACCAATTTTCGCCTTCGTCTGGTGCTTTACCGTTTCCAGAACATGCAGAAAGATCCCCGTACTATTCAGGAACTGGCATCGGTCGATTTTCGCCCCGTGTTTGGTGAGTCTCGCGAATTCGTGCTTGATCGATTTCTCGGCTCAACGACCCCCGGCGCCAACTTCTCCATCGGATGCGGCCTTGGCGTTCTGATTGCGATGGAGACGACCACACCTCTGACATTGCCGACGGACCAGTCTCGCCGATTTGCGGTGCGAGAGCAGTCGGTCGAATTGACCTTCAATCCGCGCCAGCGCGACGACTCGGTCACGGTATGATCTTCCTGTCCCGCCTCAGAGCTGGCTAAGAACAAAAATAGTCTATGAAGATATTGCAAACCGCCATCCTGCTTGTCCTTGGAAGCCTATGCACAATTCCGGCCGCCGATGGTCAGGAATCTCCGATCACTTTGGAAGCGGCCAAAGAACAGGGACGCAACACGTCCAGATATCTGAAGGAGACCACGGAAGCCGCGACAGCGACTGACGCTGCTCCGAAGGCGAACGTGGTTTTTTTTCTGGAGTCGGTGGAACCAATCCTGAACAAGAGTTGTCTGGCCTGTCATGGTCCCGAAAAGTCCGAAGGCAGACTGCGTATCGACCAACTGAATCCTGACCTGCTGACCGGCCCTGACGTTGAGCGGTGGCGCGAGGTCTTTCATGCGCTCAGCAAGTCAGAGATGCCCCCGGAGGACGCACCGGACTATGCACTCGCCGATGCAGATCGCGGACGCATTGTTGATTGGCTCAGCGAGGAACTGCATACGGCGTCTCGCAGCCGTCGCCACAGCCAGGAGCATTCGTCTTTTCGTCGACTGACGAATTACGAATACAACTACGCTCTGCAGGATCTGCTTGGTCTGCCGTATGATCTTGCGAACAAGCTGCCGCCGGAAGCCGCTTCTGAGGACGGTTTCCTGAACAGCTCGGAATTGCTGCAGATGTCGGCCATGCAGTTTCAGAACTATCGTGAGATCGGACTGAAAGCGCTCCAGCGAGCCATCGTGAATGGTGAGCGTCCGCAAGCCGTCACCTACATCATTTCGATGCAGGGAGAATTGGATAAGGCGGCGTCCGGAACGGATGCCAAAACGTTCGACAAGAATGATGAAAGCTATGAATCACACAGGAATCAGCAACATTTATTGAATCGGGAGACAGGCAGGGGCATTCACTTCTCCGGTGGAAAGTCGATGCCGCAGCCCGAGGCTGTTGTTGGGCAAACGCTGACAGTTTCTCCTGTTGTGCTGGTTCTTCCCCGATCCAACGAGCTGAAGCTGGACCTCGATCGCTTTCTCCCCGACGAAGGGATCATGCGTGTTCGCATTCGGGCCGGCCGCTCGACGATGAACCCGGATGAGTATGCCAGCCTGCGTCTGATTTTCAGCGCCCACACCAGCAACGACGCGAACTTCTCGGAGGTCATCAGCGAGCGCGACATCCCGGTCACGGGGTCTGCCGACGATCCCCGGTCGATTCACTTCGATATCCCACTGAGCGATATCCAGCGCAACCCGTTCCGACACCTCGTCACCACATTTCCACGACGGGATGAATTCCTGCACATTCACAATGTCTCGAATGCGGCGAGTGGTGAAGAGCCTCTCAATGTCCTGATCGACACCATCGAAATCATCGCTCCGTTCTACGCGCAGTGGCCGCCGAAAACTCACACGGACATCTTCATGGAAAGTGACAACAAGAGTGACGAGGAAATCTATGGCCGCGAAGTGCTGAATCGCTTCCTGAAACGTGTCTGGCGTCGTCCCGTCGCCTTGCAGGAAGTCGATCAGTTCATGGACCTGTTTGCGAAGTACCGGCCGGAGTTCGCGACTTTCGAAGAAGCGATGGTGGAAGTCCTGGCGACCGCGCTGGCAACGCCGGAGTTTCTCTATCTGACTCAACGAGCCACGACCGACGAGACGAAATCCCCGGCAAGGATCAGTGAGTTGGAGTTGGCCAGGCGTCTCGCAATTTTTCTTTGGTCCAGTCTCCCTGATGAGGAACTGCTGAAACTTGCCGAGCAGGGAAACCTCAGAGAGTCGGAAGTCCTGACCGCTCAAGTCAAACGCATGCTCGCAGACTCGCGTTCAAGACGATTCTCGCAGCACTTCGTTGAGCAGTGGCTGGGCCTGGACAGAATGAATAGTGTGACTCATGTCACCGACAGCTCCTTGCGGGAAGCGATGCTGGAAGAGCCTGTTGCCTTCTTTGATGAAGTCCTCAACCACAATCACAGCGTTATGGATTTCATTCACTCGGACTACGCCATCGTCAACGAGCGACTTGCGGCACACTATCACATTCCTCAGGTTTACGGCCCACATTTCCGCAAGGTGCCAATCACACCTCAAACGAATCGCGGTGGCGTTTTGACGAGTGCTGCGATCATGACGGTGAATTCCGATGGCAAGGATTCTCATCCACTCAAGCGTGGAGTCTGGATGCTGAAACGCATCCTGAACGATCCGCCGCCGCCACCTCCGCCGAATGTCCCCGAAGTCGATCTGACGGACCCCGAGATTCTGAAAATGACTCTGAAGGAGCGGATCGCCGATCACCGGAAGAAACCAGCCTGTATCTCGTGTCACTCGAGGATCGACCCGTGGGGAATCGCGTTTGAGAACTACGATGCTCGTGGGGAATATCGGACTCACATCAGGGACCAGGCTGTCGATGCGACTTCAGAACTGTTCAATCGGCAGACGCTGGCTGGCGCGGATGGGCTGAAGCGATATCTGCTCACGGACCGACAAGATCAATTTGCCCGAGCGATGGTGCATAAGATGACAGCTTATGCACTCGGCAGACCATTATCTTTTGGTGACAGTGCTGACATCGACAGTTTGACCGCCCAGTTGAGACAACAGGATGATGGGCTGGGCGATCTGATCCAACTGATTGTCAGCAGTAACCTTTTTAACTCGAAATTGGAGGCAGGAGAATGAAGACAAGAGAATGAATGCAGAGATGGCTTCGCATGGCATTTCATTCTCCTGTCTTCATTCATCTGTCTGTTATTTTTGCTACAGAGCCAACATGCCAATTACTCCATCGCTTCTGCTCAGACCGGTCTCAGACGACCAGTTTGCCATCATCGACGAGGCCGTGATGAAATGTGCCTATGCGGTGCAGAACAAGTTCGGGCGACTCTTTGAAGAGCAGGTCTATGAGAACGACCTCGCCGCACGGCTCAGGGCAGAAGGCTTTGAGGTTTACACTCAGGTTCCCATTGAGGTCACCCACCATGGCTTCAAGAAAACCTACTTTCTCGATCTGGTCGTCAATCACATGCTCTATGAGCTGAAGGTTGTCTCCACTCTGACCGGCGAGCATGATTCTCAGGGCCTGCATTACGCGATGCTGCAGGACATCCCGTTGGTAAAGCTCGTCAACTTTGGCGAGCAGCGAGTTCGCGGAAAGCTGCTTCGCAACGCGCTGAGCACTGCTGACCGCCATCATCCCACGCTGCGCAATTCTGGCCTGCGTTTCGTCACACCGAATTGCGAACGCCTCGTGACTTATCTCAAGGCAATCATTCACGACTGGGGCACGCATTTATCCAACCAGCTCTACAACGACGCGCTCATCGATTTCTTTGGCGGTGAAGCTCACTGCGCACGGCGAATGGGGCTATGGAGCGGGTCATTGCTTATCGGAACTCACCGAGTGCAGCTTCATGCGGACGGTCACGCCTTCATCGTCACTTCGCTCTCGAATGATCAAGCAGCCTATCAAGAGCACCTCAATGTCTTACTCACACATGCCAAACTGAAGGGCATCCAATGGATCAACCTCAATCACTCCCGAGTCGAGATCACGACCATCGAAGCCGAAGTTGGCAGCAGTATACAGGCAGGAGAATGAAGACCGAAGAATGAAACGCCGATCTTATTCTCCTGTCTTCATTCTCCTGCCTGCATGAAATCCTCAGACTGATTCAATATCAAATCGAACTCGTAGATAGAGACCAATCATGAACAACAAATCCGCTGTGCTGAGCCGCAGAACGTTTCTTTGCGGCACCGGTCTGGCTCTGGCTTTGCCGTGGTTGGAAACATTTGCTGAGGGCAGCCCAACCTCGGACGAAACACCGAGACGGTTTCTCAGTGTCTACCACCCTGATGGCGTTGGATTGCCGCTCAAGTCCGATCCGGCGTGGAAGGACTGGAGCTGGTTCCCTCGGGGCGGCGAAAAGGATTTCGAGTTGACCAGAGTGCTCGATGTGCTCGAGCCACTGCGGAGTGACATCACAATTTATTCGGGGCTATCGCATCCTGACGCAAGACACGTTCATGGCCATTCGAATGCGGACCAATACCTGACAGGCGCGCCGATCGGCGGTAGCGGGCCGTATCGGAATACGATCTCGCTGGACCAGGTCTACGCGGAGCACGCCGGCGACTTCACTCGACACTCTTCGCTGGTCATGTCGACCAATGGCGGCGTTGGCGGACCTCGCGGCGCTCAGACGCAGTCCTTCAATCGAGAAGGACGGCCGATTCCTGCGATGAACAAGCCGAAGGAAATTTTCGACATGCTGTTTGTGACCAGCGGCAAGGACGCGGCCGCAAGACTGGCGCGAAGCAAGAGTGCCCTCGATCTCCTGATTGATAATACTCGCTCGCTGGGACGCCAGCTCTCCAGCCGCGATCAAGAAACGCTCAAGCAGTATCTTGACGCCGTGCGTGATACGGAGCTGAAGCTGGCGAAAGCCCAGAGGTGGATCGATACTCCGATTCCTCAGGTGGATACCCGCAACCTGCATCTGGATGCTGAACCCAGAGAAGCCCGACTCTATTTCCAGACAATGTATGAACTGATCTATCTCGCCTTCCTGAGTGATTCAACTCGCGTCGCGACATTTCAGTTGGGGAGAGAAAACGGTGAAGGGCCACACGACCTGCTGTCGAAGGCTGTTGGATTTGATGGTGCTCATGGCCTGACTCATGAAGTCAAGAAGCCGGGCGGCTGGGAGAACCTTGGCACCTACAACCACT
>JAYUVA010000268.1:0-6220 GCA_043754375.1 Candidatus Kuenenia sp.
ATCGCGGAGCGATCCACGACTATCGAAGATACAGCCGACGCGAAATGTTGAGCCGCATCGGGGCCGGGTTCGGAGCGCTCGCCTTGTCCGCGTTGCTTGCTGAGGAAACCTTGGCCGCCGAGTCCCCATTGACCGCGCGGCGACCTCATTTCGCCGCAAGAGCCAAACGCGTCATTTTCCTTTTCATGCCCGGTGGACCCTCGCAAGTTGACACATTTGATCCAAAACCGCGTCTCTCCCGGGACGATGGCCAGCCATCGCCGAAGCTGTATCTCGGCCAGCAGCGCAAACTGCTCGCCTCGCCGTGGAATTTTCAGAAGCACGGACAGTCGGGACTGGAGGTCAGCGAACTGTTTCCGCGAACGGCGACCTGCATCGACGACATGTGCGTCATTCGCTCGATGGTCACTGACGACCCAAATCATCCCGGCGGCTGCTTGCTCATGAACACCGGCGAACGGGTCTTCTCGCGGCCCAGTATTGGTGCGTGGGTGACGTACGGACTGGGAACAGAAAATCAAAACCTGCCCGGCTTCGTCGCCATCGGCCCCGGCCCGATCATCGAAGGGGCACGGCAGTATGGTGCCAGCTTTCTGCCCGCCGCCTATCAAGGGACATTTGTCTCGAACCTCGCACAGCCGCTGCGCAATCTCAGCAGTCTGCAAGTTCCTCGTGAACGGCAGCGACGCGAACTCGACGCGCTCGCACGTTTGAACGCATTACACCGCGCGCGGCGAGAAGACGACGACCGACTGAGCGCCCGTATCGAATCGTTTGAACTTGCCTATCGGATGCAGACCGAGGCTCCCGAAGCGTTCGATCTCGCGGGTGAAACCTCGGCGACTGGAAAGCTGTACGGGCTCGACCAACCGACGACGGAATTGTTCGGCCGCCAATGTCTCCTGGCTCGGCGCCTCGTCGAGCGGGGCGTGCGCTTCGTGCAGCTCTATCACACAACGGGAGGCTTTCAACCCTGGGACCAACACAGCGGTCTAAAAGTCGGACACGAGAACAATGCCCTCGCCACCGATCAGCCGATCGCCGGTTTGCTGCAGGATCTGAAAGCTCGCGGTCTGCTCGACGAGACGCTGGTGATCTGGGGCGGCGAATTCGGTCGCACGCCCACTGCCGAGGGAAAGGACGGTCGCGATCATCATCCGTTCGGATTCTCGATGTGGCTGGCCGGCGGCGGTGTCCGAGGAGGCATGGCTTACGGCGCCACCGACGAGTTCGGCTGGGACGCCATTGAAAACCGAGTCCACGTCCACGACCTGCATGCCACGATCCTGCACTTGCTGGGCTTAGACCACGAACGCCTGACCTACCACCACGCTGGCCGCGACTTCCGTCTGACTGACGTACATGGCGTCGTTGCGAAGGACATTTTGACATAAGGCGAAGGCACTCAAAGGTGCCAGACACTTGACAAAGGACTTGCTCAACACACTGGACAAAGAACAAATTCTGGACCTGCGCGCATACCTGCTCGCGACGGGGAATGCGGATCACCCTGCGTTCAAGCGCTAACAGAACGGTAAGACTCAGCTCCCAGGGCTACCGCGAGACGACGAAGTGGTATTTGGATATTTGGACTGCGGCAGCCTGCTGCCGCTTTGAGCTTGGCAGCCTGCTGCCAGGAAATCACGCCGGGTCGTCCCGCAGCAGGCTGCGGGACAGAAAGCGGCAGCAGGCTGCCGCAGTCCATGTGGCGCGCTGACCTTGGAAACAGAACTTCATTCACTGCTCCGGTAGTCACGACCGAGATGTGGCTTCCACTTTGCAGCCAGCAATCGTATCGTGACGACGTATGCACGCATCACAGTCGCAGACTCCGACGTTCAGAGAGAATTCTATATGACAAAGATTGCAAACATCGTATCTGTCTTACGCACGGTTATCGGTATTTCGGTGCTGGCGATCGGCGAAATTATGGGCGCCGGTCTTTCGAGCACAATTGCGCTGGCAGAGGACCTGCCTGCGACAGCAAAGGTGGTTGAAGGGCTGGCGTTGCCGGATCTGGAAACCCGGCAGGACAAAAATCGCGTGTACTTCGTGTTACCCGATGAAAAGCCGCTGCCCCTTAAAATCACGCTGCCGCGACTGGCCAACGTGGTCAGGAGCGTTCATTGGATCGGGGAAGACAGCGCGACAATGCAGGTCAGATCTGAACCGACGGAATGGACAATTGATCTGTCGCAACGTCCGAACAATTCCGCAGCGGTGATCGTGGCGGAA
Source organism: Candidatus Kuenenia sp. (assembly GCA_043754375.1). Taxonomy (GTDB): domain Bacteria; phylum Planctomycetota; class Planctomycetia; order Planctomycetales; family Planctomycetaceae; genus SXXK01. The sequence goes on from JAYUVA010000268.1 coordinate 2,236, forward strand.
CTGGATGCTCCGATTGAATTGTTTAACAAATCTGTGATCGCACGGCCTGAGAAAGACTCCGGCATCATTCTGCTTCCTGCAAAGTATGCGACGACACAGGGAAGTAAGTTACGATTCGAACCGCAGCCACACAAGAACACCGTCGGCTACTGGAGTGACGCACACGACACCGCCGCTTGGACGTTTCAGTGTACCGCAGCAGACGACTACGAAGTTGATATCCTGCAGGGATGCGGCAAAGGTCATGGTGGCAGCAGGGTGACTCTGAACGTAGCAGGCCAGTCATTGGATTTTGTGGTGGAAGAGACTGGTCATTTTCAAAACTTTATCTGGCGTACCCTGGGGAGCGTAACCCTGAAAGCCAGTGATACTGGAGGAGAAACAATGTCGCTCAAACTGACACCGCAGTCCAAACCCGGAGGTGCCGTGATGGACGTGCGCGCGATCCGCCTGTGCCCGCAAGGCAGCCAGCGCACATTTGAACCGGAACTCGCCGATGCGAAATTACTTCCGTCAAAAGAGTAGGCATGCTGATGTGCGGCTTATGCTATACTCCACCTGTGCCCGCGCGGAGTATGACAATCGAATTCCATCATTGAAAGATTTCTGTGATTGCGCTTGGACTGGATATTGGGGGAGCAAACATTAAAGCAGCGTCATCGGACGGCGACAGCGTTTGTCGGGCGTTTGCAATCTGGCAGAACAAGCACGGACTGCTTCAGGAATTGCTGCAACTGCCTCTCCTCGCTGGGACACGCCCGGATATTGTGGCTCTCACGATGACTGCGGAACTTGCCGACTGTTTCGAAACCAAAGCCGAAGGTGTCGAGTTCATCATACGCACGGTGGCAGAAGCATTTCCCGACTCCGTGCTGCGGGTGTGGATGACATCCGGGGAGTTTGCTGACCCCGGTGATGCAATCGAGCTGTCTCAACTTGTCGCTGCGGCGAACTGGCATGCGCTGGCCACGTGGGCGGGACGAGCGGTTCCGTCCGGAGCAGCGTTGCTGGTTGATGTAGGCTCGACGACTACCGACATTATTCCATTGCTGAATGGCGCTCCAAGCCCGGAAGGATTTACCGATCTTCAGCGACTGGCTCATTCAGAACTCATCTACACCGGTGTCCGCCGCACGCCAATCTGTGCGATCGTGCCCAGCATACCACTAGTGGATGAAACGCATGTGGATGGTACCGGCGGACCTGCGGCATGGACCGTTCCTGTCGCAGCCGAATTGTTTGCGACGTCACTCGACGTACATCTTGTGAACGGAGATCTTTCTGATGACCCGCAGGATCGGAACACCTCCGACAACCGACCAGCGACTCGGGACGCCGCGCTGAATCGGCTGGCGCACGCTGTTTGCTGCGATCGTGATGAGATTTCCGACGGGCAGTTGGAACATATCGCCCGGCATGTCGCCAGTCGGCAGATTGCACAGATCGCCGCTGCGATTCGTCATCGACTGCAGTATGTGAGCGACCTCGCCGGGACCGAACCGGAAGCCGTGCAATTGGTACTGAGCGGCAGTGGCGACTGGATGGCCGAACGAGCGTTGGAAACATGCGGTTGGAATCTGCAGCTGCCGCCCATTCAGCTCCGCACAATGTTCTTTCGCAACGTCAGCGAAGCCGCGTGTGCCTTCGCAGTCGCCCGCCTTGCCGCAGAACGCTGTCTGGACGATCTGTTACCAATCAGTGAACTGCACTAGTGCACTGGCCCTTGAGATCTACTGACGATCAATCTCCAGTACGGCGTGCAGGCCGTCTTCAAGGAAAGTCAGCAGCACGCGAATTTCGCTGAAGGAGTTCAGCATTTTCAATGACCCGCCGTTGGCCGCATCGGGAGCAGGCTGTTGAGGATGATCGGCGTCGCCGTGAACACTGCACACGATACGACCATCGTCGGTCCGGACATAATGGCCGCCACACGGACAGCGATGCACGCCGCCGTAAATGGACGATGCCGTCGCAACCAGTTCGTCTGCGGGCACCTCAGGCGCTTCATGGTGGGAGCCTGCTGCAACTCGCGCCGCGCTGGTCAGCGGGCCGATGTTGTCCAGACATGCCTGGCGTGCAGACTCGTCCCAGCTCAGTCGCACCGATGGTACGATGCGGTTCCATTGTTGTCGATGGATCGTCACCTGTGCATGTGCCGGTGATCCGGTTGCATCCTGCCGTGCTTCGTGGCCGGCGTCCTTGACCACAAGTTGTTCCAGCGTCTGCAATTTGCTGGCAACGCACACATTGTCGCCGATGCGCGCGTAGAAAAATCGCCATTTGATCGGGCCCAGTGCCAGCACAAACGAGCGGGCTTTCGTATCGCGGATCTGGACTGTGTAGAAGTCCTTCTTGAACGCGAACCAGCCAACATCGGTGTGTGTGCGTGCTTCGATTGCCGCTCCTTCATCAAGCTTTGCGAGAAATGCATCGACGACCGCTGCGTCTTCAACAGCCAGATCAACGTAGACGGGCGATGTCAACGAAGCGATGGCCATCCCGATCCACAGCGCTTCGCCCCCTATCATGTTTCCGGCACCTTGTCGCCCGGCAAACATTTCCGGCAGAATCGACGTCAGTTGCACATCAAATGTGGGATCGCTGTCACAGACATGCAGCCCGACACGATCTCCCAGACCCTTCGACAGTAACTGGTAAAGATCGCCCTCTTCGATGCGTCCGCCCATTACAGAATTCAGGCCGAACGGGTCCTGTCGGCTGCCCTGGAACGCATCGAACGATTCTTCGAACCAATCGCCGGTTACCTGCCCGTCGTTGCGACTGAAAATATTCATGATGGCTGCATCGTCAAGGCCCTTGCGAAGCTGTCTGACGGAACCATCGGTGAGCAGAATCAGCCCGCCATTTTTGAATCGATCTTCAAGTGCCTTTCGCATCTTCGCAGTGTCCGGCATCAGATCGCCGGGTTTTGTCCAGATGGTCTCAAATTCCGGTGAAGCATCGATCGCCATCGCTGTGTTCGACGTGCCGTCCGTCACGTCGCGAAACGACACGTTGCCCCCATCTGGCTCAAAAATCATGTCTTCGCCCATCACGGTCTGGTATGTCGTCATGCCGGGTTTCGATGACTTTACGCCGAGAGATTTGAAAACGTCCGGCATCCGTCCGATGAGTGTCTTGTTGTGCGGGCTGTCCCACGGTTCGTCCAGATGAAACTCGCTGTAGAGTGCCGCTTGGTCCAGATATGGCAGCACCATCACGCGCCAACTCAGCAGTGGTCTGCCATTTTCGCTCTTGCTGAAGGCCGGAAACTGGTTGTAAGTGTCATGATAATTGTGTACCGCCAGACCAATTTGCTTCAGATGCTGCGAACTCGCCCGCATTGAGGCCGTGTCGGATTTCACTTTCGGCTCGTCTGCTGCAATCTCCTCCGGCGGTTGCCAGCCGGTTTGTTCAAGCAGTCGTTGTTTGGCGATCGCGAAACTCAGCGACATTACTGCGTCGCTGGTGATATTGCCTGCCAGCGGCTTTGGTTCGCCGCCGAGCGCCATGGCCATCGATTGATACATCGAATTGTTGATGAGTGGCAGGACGATCGTTTCCAGACGATATCGCTCCGGTGTCGCCTGGACCTTGATGGCAATCGGATCGAAGAATGTCCGCCAGTATTGGCTGTATTCCGTCACAAACTGGCGGTACGCATCCGCTTCGGAAGCCGTCACGGAAGTCTCAGGAATCTCGCAGCACGGAATCAGCGCCTCGGAATGCCCGTGATGCGAACACACTCCGTGCCGACCGTCCCGTGACAATGTGTATTCTCCGCCGCACGAACATTGCAGACGTCCTTTATTGAAGCCATCAGGCAGACAGTTTGCGTCGTGCAGGTCTTTCATTGATGTCGGACCGTGACCATTTTCGGTCTCGTACATCGCAGCCGCGTGGCCTATCATGCGAAGATTGTTGAAACACTTCAGCCGTCGCAGTTCCGTTAACTTCACTTCGGGCCCCACGAGACGACGAATAA
>JAYUVA010000269.1:0-5217 GCA_043754375.1 Candidatus Kuenenia sp.
TTGGTCACTACATGCCATTCTTTGTCAAACAGGCGGCGCACTTCGGCTTCGACTGCATCTGGCTTGACCTGGAACATCGGAATTTCTCGGATCGTGACGTTCAGGCGCTGCTGGCTTACGCGCACCTGCATGACATCGACATCATGGTCCGACCGGCCACGCTGGAGAAAACGCGACTCTATCGTTATCTCGAAGACGGCGCGGCCGGGTTGATGATTCCACATGTCAACACGGCGGAAAAAGCCCGGATGCTGGTCGATGCGGTGAAGTTCCCGCCGATTGGTGACCGCGGTCTTGATGGTGCGGGACTCGACGCCGACTTTTACGTCGGTGACACCGATGCGTTTGTGAAACAGGCGAATGAAGAGACCTTCCTGGTTGTGCAGATCGAAACATTGCAAGCCGTCCAGAACGTGGACGAGATTGCTTCCGTCCCTGGAGTCGATGGCCTCTTCATCGGGCCAGGTGACCTTGGCCTGCGAATGAAACTTGACCCCGGTGAAGGCACGCTGGAGTCCGCTTACGAACGAGTCGCGAACGCGTGCAGGCGACATGGAAAAGCGTGGGGCGCGCCGGCGGGAACTCCGGAGATTCTGAAACAGCGTCAGAAACAGGGAGGTCAGTTACTGAATCACGGTGGAGAATTTGGCGCCGTCATGAATATGCTGAAAGACTGTGCCGCAGCGTTTATGAGCAGTGAACAGGAAGCATCGTGATGAACCTGACTGGAAAAGTCGCACTCATCACGGGAGCTGGTCGCGGGATCGGGAAGGGCTGCGCTGTGCAGCTCGCGCGGTGCGGGGCGGATATCATCATCAATGATCGTCCCGGCAGTCCGGATCTTGAGGCGGCCGCCGCCGAAATCCGATTGCTCGGCCGCACATGCCATGCGATCGAAGCTGACGTTTTTTCCCGATCCGGTTGCGAACAATTGCTTGCTGCGGCACTCGCAGCATTTGAACGAATCGACATCCTCGTGAGCAACCCGGCGTACAGTCGCCGTTGCGCGTTTCTTGACTATCCGCCTGAAGAATTCGAACGAACCATCAATGGCACACTGACCAGCGGCTTCCATATGAGCCAGTTGGTGGGTCGCCACATGGTCGCTCGAGGCGGAGGAGGCAAGATCGTGTTTGTCTCCAGCGTGCAGGCGGAGATGCCCATCAGTCTCTGTTCCGCGTATGGAGCTGCCAAGGCCGGCCTGAATCACATGACGAGATCGATCGCCGTGGAATTGGCACCTTACCGCATCAACGTGAATGCCATCGAGCCCGGCTGGATCGACACGCCGGGAGAGCATGTCGCGTTCTCCGACGAAACGATCGCCAACGAAGGTCAGCGTTTGCCCTGGGGACGGATGGGATTGCCGGAAGACATCGGCAACGCCGCAGCGTTCCTGGTGTCGGACGAGGCGGACTACATCACGGGGACCATATTACCAGTCGATGGTTGCTTCCGCTTCAAAGACTGCCGCGCTGAGTCGATCATTCCGCTGCCGGAACCCGGACGATGACTCTGCAACTCCGGAAATTCGAATTTCGGTCCCGGCTCGCCGGGCCTCGGTTGTTAATCACGGGTTGCGTCCATGGTGATGAGTTTGAACCGATCGCTGCAATTCGGCGGCTGGTGACACTGTTCGGGCACCATGGCGGGGCTGTGTCGGGTTTTCGAGGGACAGTCATTCTGATCCCGGTCGTGAATGAATCGGCGTTTTTGCGAGGCCATCGCTGCGGTGACGATGGACTGGACCTCGCGCGAACCTGCCCCGGTCGATCGGATGGCAGCGTCACCGAACAGACAGCCTGGGCGCTCAGCGACGCAATTCGCAATTCCGATTACTACATCGATCTGCATACCGGCGGCACGGAACTGAGCGTCTACCCACTGGCCGGCTATATGCTTCACACCAATCTGGATGTCCTGGAAACACAGCGACGCATGGCGAAAGCATTCAATCTGCCAGTCGTCTGGGGAACGTCGGCTGCACTGGATGGCAGGTCTCTCTCAGTCGCGCGGGATGCGAACGTTCCGGCGATCTATTGCGAGTATCTGGGTTCAGCCACATGTGATCCGGCGGGTGTCGATGCTTATGTCGCTGGCTGTCTGAACGTGATGTTGGAACTGGGAATGCTCGACCGCGAACGTCCGGGGAGTCGAATTGCGCATTTTGTGGAAGATGACCAGCCGAACGCAGGGCACATGCAGGTTTGCAACCCGGCTCAGGTCACGGGATACTTTGAAACGAACGTGAAGCTCGGCGACACTGTTCGTCCTAACGATCCTCTCGGTACAATCTACCCGCTGGACGGCGGTACTCCGGCAGTCGTCAAGGCAACTCAGTCTGGCATCGTGCTCGTTCTGAGAACATTTCCTCGGGTTCACGCCGGCGAATCGGTCGGCGTTGTACTGGAAATACAGTAATGCCGCTCCAAGCTCTAACGGACCTGCAGAAATCCAGAGCGAAACCGTGGATCGCAACGACAGAGGTAATCAGGCGCATTGCTGTACGAGTCTGCATCAGACGCCTGGAACACATCAGCGGCATGAATGACGACCAGTCTTTGTTAAAGCTACGAATTGGAGTTCAATCTGTAGGCCGGACCAAGCGCAGCGCCGTTCCGGCAGTCCCGCCACCTGCCGGAACGGCGCTTCGCTTGGTTCGGCCTACCCCAAGAAAGACAGTCTCTCTAAAATCACTCTCAGTTGCGTGTGAGCTCACAGAAGGTTTCGATAATCCATGGACAATACCGTTTCACAACGTCAGGTGTATCTGTCCGGGAAAATGGTGCCGGAATCCGAGGCCAAAATCTCGATCTTTGACAGCGCCGTCATGCTTGGCGACAGCCTCACCGAATCGACTCGGACGTTTCGGCATCGACCATTTCGCCTTGCTGAGCACATCACTCGACTGTATCGCTCGCTGAAAGTCAGCCGTGTCGATCCGGGGGTGTCGCCGGCCGAGCTGACGCGGATCACGCTCGAGGTCCTTGATGCCAATCTCAATCTTATGGATCCAGACGATGACTGCTGGATCGTCCACAATATCTCGCGAGGGCTGATGAAACCCGGGCCCAGCACATCGCAGACCAACGCAGCGACGATCATGATCTTCACGAATCACATGGACCTGCGCGGCTGGGTCAGATACTACACGGAAGGCTGTCACGCGGTGACATCCATGAGTCGCGCTGTGCCCGCACAGTCACTGGATGCAAGGATCAAGAATCGCAGTCGTTTGTTCTACACTCTGGCGGATACCGAGGCGAGGCTGGTGGATCCCGATGCTCAATGCGTCATTCTGGATGTGGACGGCTACGTTTCAGAAAACAAAGGTGGCAACCTGTTTGCGGTCGTGGATGGAGAATTGCTGACACCTACGACGGAAAACTGTCTCGCCGGAATCAGTCGACAGACCGTGATGGAACTTGCTGACGACCTCGGAATCGACGTCCAGGAAGCACGCTTGCAGGTCTATGACTTTTACACGGCGGACGAGGTCTTCTTCACCAGCACGCCTTATTGCATCATGCCGGCGACTCGGTTCAACGGATTGCCTGTTGGCGACGGGCGAGTGGGGCCCGTCACGAATCGCTTGCTGGCGGCATGGAGTGCGCTGGTCGGCGTGGATATTGTTGCTCAGGCTCAGCGGCAGATGGCATGATGAGTGAACCTACGATTCAGAAGCTCTTTGACCTGACAGGTCGCGTCGCGCTGATCACCGGCGGGTCCGGTTACTTGGGCCGGCCGTTGTCGCGGGCACTTGCCGAGGCCGGAGCGACAGTTGTCATTGGCAGTCGGGATCGGAATCGTGCCCAAAGCGTCGCTGATGAATTGCCATGTCCCGGCGGTGCCGTGCATCGCGCTGTCGCTCTTGATCAGCTCAATGAGTCGTCGCTGAATGAAGGCTTTGACGAGGCCGTCGCTGCGGCCGGGCATCTGGATATTCTGATCAACAACGGTCAGCAGGGGCACGCACTTGACCTGACCAACGTAACGGCGGAGGCATTTAACAGGGATCTGCAGAACGCGACCGGATATTTTCTCCTTGCCCGCCGCCTGAGAGATCATACTGTCAGCCGAAGTGTGCCGGGATCGATCGTGATGATCGGGTCGATGTATGGCGTAGTTGGTTCATACCCCGATGCTTACGATGGCATCTGTGCCGCCAGTCCGGTGCAATATCATACACTCAAGGGTGGCATCGTTCACATGACTCGGCATCTGGCGGTCTATTGGGCGAAGGACAACGTCCGCGTGAATTGCCTCAGTCCCGGTCCGTTTCCGTCCGAGAAAGCTCCGTCGCAGATGGTTGAGCGTCTCAAGCTGAAGAGTCCTGCAGGCCGCATGGGAGAACCGCACGAACTGAAGGGGCCTCTCCTGTTGTTGGTCAGCGATGCGGGGAGTTATATTACCGGTCAGAATCTGCTCGTTGATGGCGGCTGGACGGCATGGTGAGCGCGTCATTAACTACTTCTTCCTTAAAAAATGCTCCATTTTCGTTTAACCCGAGCCAACGGCGAGGCTTCACTTTATCCCGACGCCGCGCCGTTGGCTCGGGTTAAACAGTCATCAGAGGATTTACCATGAATGCCGTCATACGAGTCTTATCAATGACTGTCGCGCTGCTTCCGATGCACTTCAGCAGCGCTCAGGACTCCACGCGAATCACGCTGGATTCAGCAACGCACGAGAAATGCCTGAACATCCTGCGAGCCGGAATGAGGGGCGAGGAATTCTGGCCATCCATGCACGCGGCAGAAGGCCTGACACTGGGAGGTCACGGCCTTGAGGTCATCGAATACCTCACCCCGAAACTGGAGACGGAAACCGACGACCAGCATCTGTGCGGCATTGCGCGCGAAATTGTGCGAGCCGGAGATCGTTCGGTCGTTCCTGTGATGCGCGACATCCTCGAAGGCGACAACAGTTACGGCCATGTCCATGCTGCTGAGAGTCTCTTCAAGGTCTGCGAAACGGGAGATCGTCAGTCCATGCTGCGGGCGCACCAGCAAAACGACAATATCAAGTTGAAACTGATGGCTGCCGGAGCACTGGTGCGATGCGGAGATGTCGAGGCATTGCAGACCGTACGAGATTTACTCGGTGACGAAGATCCCCAGAACAACACCATCGCCGCGTGGGTCCTGGGCCAGATCGGCGACAGCAGCGACATCCCTCGTCTCAAGGCACAGTTGACTCGCTGTCCGGATGCCGCGA
>JAYUVA010000270.1:0-3886 GCA_043754375.1 Candidatus Kuenenia sp.
CCGATCCGCCAGCGTATTTCCGATGACGGCGATGTGATCGCCCTTCTCCACTGCCAGCTTCGGTTGCTGAGCCGTCGCGGAGGATTCAGAAATCAACACCAGCATGCACAGCAACACGATTCTGCGAACAGCACTCAGCATGAGACACACTCCTGAGGATGGAGATTCCGGTGGGAAAATCAGTATTTCCCGCAGCTTCGCATCTTCTGCGATACGGTCAAGTGAGTGACGAATGTCGCTTGCTCCGCAAATCTTCGTTTCGTATCCTCAAAACTTCGATCCGACGATCGGCGTTTTTTGTTTTTCGACAGATCCTTCCTCCTGCTTGTGCCATGCTTCGACGCCTTCACCAACTCTCCGGACATGCGCTGACTGCGACCATGCTCGGTCTGCTGATTGCCGGCACGGTGTATTCGCCGATGGTGCGCTGTGATGATGATTTGCAGATGGCGGAATCGGTAACCGCATCGATTGCTCCATTTCGGAAATCGTACTGCCCGGACTGTCATAACACAGAACAAACGGAGGCGAAGCTGGATGGCTTTGAAACGATTCGTCAGCGTGTTTCCGGATACGTTCTACATTTCGGAACGCGGTCGGGACTACGTTGGTGTGGTTCGAGAGCAGCAGGAAAAGGGCGAGCCGCTGGTGACCATGAAGCGTCCGGATAACGGACTTCCGGAGGACATTCGTGAACACATGAAACTGATGTGCGATGTCGTGGCATTGGCCTTCCAGACTGACAAGACGCGATTCGCGACACTCCTGTTGTGCCGCGACATCTCTGGCCTGTTCTATCCGTTCCTGGACGTTCGCAAGGCGCATCATTCGGCATCACACGACGATCGATCTGACGATTTCGAACGAATCTCTCGTTACTACGTCAGCCAGATGGCGTATCTGGCCGGTCGCCTGGAGGAGATGAAAGAAGGCAACGGTTCAGTGCTTGACCATTCGTGCTCGGTGTTTGTCAACAACATGTGGTCCGGAAGCAAACATGACTCCAACCACCTGCCGCTGTTCACTGTCGGCGGACTGAGCGGCACTCTGGAAACTGGCCGTGTCATGGACTATTCCGATCGCGGTGACGACGGTCGTAAACTCTGCAGCCTGTACCTGTCTCTCATGCACCGCATGGGCCTGTCCGCCGATCAATTCGGTGACGCAACAACACAGTTGGCCGATCTTTAATGACGAGCGCAACAAAAAAAACACTGCTTTGAAGGATTAACCTTCAAAGCAGTGTCGTCAGCAGTCCGGATTCATTGAGAACCGTGGTTTGGTTTCCAGTCGCCTGGTTACCAGCTTTTTGGATGCAGGATCCAGTACCACTTGTCTTTTTCTTTGTTGAAGTTCAACTGCCAGTAGCCATCATCCCATTCCAGTGACACTTCACGCCAACCCATCGGCACTTGTGGGTATGGATAGAACGGGCCAATGTATGGAAAGGCACTCGCACTGTACTGAGTCGGATAGGTGACTGCCGCTGAGTTTGGATACTGAGCGTATGCAGGCCATGCATGGCCGGGCAACTGAGGATTGTTGAAACTTGTTGGAGCATACCCCATTGGTGATGGCATCATGGATGGATCCATGGCCATACCCGGCTGAGTGTACCCGGCAGGCATCATCTGCGGTGCATACTGCTGAGGCTGCTGAGCGAATTGCTGCTGCCCGCCCGACGTTGGGGCGGACTGTGGATTGAAGGCTGTCTGACTGACAGGACCACCAACCCGCAACTGATTGTTAACGTTCTTCACGCCCGGAATCTGTGAAACCGAGGATCCAGCCGCCTGACGCTGCTGCATCGTGGCCACATCACCGATCAACGTGGCTGTGCCGGCGTTGAAACGAATTTCAAGGTCATAGCCAACCAGACCGACACCTGCCAGAGTATCAGCGATCTGCTGAGCCACAGCCTGATTGCCTGGTGCTTGCCCGGAACCAGCGGCTTGCGCTGGGTTTGCGGTCGCGACTGATCGTGTTGCAGGAGTCTCGGCAGAATGAGTCTCGCCGCTCACCTGACGAATTCCTGATCCGCCTTTTCCGGACTCCGTGAGACCTGCCTGAGTGACTCGCGAGTCGAACAGATCCGCGTGTTTTGCACCCGATGCCAGCTGCACTTCGCCTTGAGCTTCCGGCATGAATCGCAGATTGTTCTCCACACTTTCAATGCCGGGCACTGACTGTGCCAGACGCTGTGCAAGTGCCCGGTCACTGGCCTTGTTGACCTTGCCATCCAGAATTGCAACGCCATTCTGGACTTCGACGCTCACGCCGGAACCCTGAATCGCTGCCTTCTTCATGGCTCCAATGACCTGATCGGCCTGAGCCTGATTTTGTTCTTTCTGGGCGGCACCAGAAAACGGCGTCCGTATCCGGCCGCCGAGGAAACCATCCGCACTGGCCGCGACCGGGCTTGCCGCCAGGACTCCCAGCACGAGTAACCACTTACCGTATTTTCGCATGAAAGTTCTCCTCCGTGAGGTACCTTCCGTTCCGGACTGCACTTGTACTGCTGAAAAACCGTCCCGGTGGTTCGATGACTACAATTCTCGGACGCTGACTGCATCTGGCAGAAACATCCGCCAGAACCCCGGACTGCTGTCGATATCTCGTAGTTTCACCCAACTTCGGCATTCACCGGAGTCCGCTGACGCGACAACGCAACAGAACGATACGCTCCTTACATCGGTCCAGTCATACCGTCTGGATAAACATTTCTGTCTTTTTGGCTCATACCGGTTGTTTCGAACATGCACCGCGCAACGATTTAGAACCTCAACGGCAGTTTCCGCCGAATCATGAGCGAGCGCGAAAGCAAAAGAGCCCCAAATCGGAGGGCTGACGTCCTTCCTCTCGTCCGAATTCAAGTGAAAAAATCCTGCAAAACCTTTGAGTGATCTCCGCTGCGAGCGGACACTCAACTCAAAAGGAACAGCATTTGGAACTCACTGACGCAATTCAAAGATTTCGCGGCCCGTTAATCGGGCTTATCATCTCATGGGGTGCGCCTCATGCCGACGCTGCAGAAATCGCGCAGGACAGTTTTGCCGACGCATGGCTGAATCGAGACAACTGCCGAGGCGATCTCTCTGATCCCAAAATCTTCGGAGCATGGCTTCGCGGCGTTGCGAAGAATACCCATCGAAACTGGGCCAGAGGCCGAGCCCGCCGTGAACGACGAGTGAGGTTGCTCGATGCCGCACTTCTTGATGTGGCACACGAACTGCAAGAAGCCGACCACGACGAACTGACCCGCCTTCGAGCTGCGATTGACCGACTCCCGACGAAACAAAAAGAAGTCGTGCTGATGCATTATCTGGAAGAGACATCGGTGATCGAAGTGGCCGCCCTGTTGTCGGTCACTCCAAAATCCGTCGAAGGTCGACTCTATCAGGCTCGACGAGCATTGAAGCAAATCATGGATGGAACATCGCTCACAAAAATCGGAAAGGCGTTGATGCTATGACTCCAAACACCAACCCTTTGCTGGTAGATGAAGACCGGATCCGAGCGGCACTGCAGCCATTTCGCACCGAACGAACGGCGTTCGAATCCGCTGTGACGCAGCGAATGGAAGATCTCAAAGCCATCCGGGCGTCAGAAGCGTCGCAGCAAAGTTCGGTGAGCGATCTGCGGCAAGTCGCTGCGGCCGTCATGCCGCCAATACTGCTGGGCAATTCAGCCGCGACCGGAACCGCGTGGTCACTGGCCAAGGTCTCACTCGGAAAAAAACTCATCGGCCTGATAGCCTTGCCCGCGATCGGACTGTTTTTGATGATCGGCACCACGTTGTTTGGATTCGCAAAAATCCGTCAGGCGAAACTCGGCAAACAAACCGGCGATGTCGACTACCTCGCGCTCGTGGCTGCGCAAAAGCAAT
>JAYUVA010000271.1:0-4019 GCA_043754375.1 Candidatus Kuenenia sp.
ATATCGTTTAACCGCGTGGGCAACGCCCCGCGATTGGCAGCGAAGCGCGGCCCGATGGGCACGCGGTTAAACGAAGTAACTTCTCCGCTGGTGCTTAGTAGTACAAAAAAAGCAAAACACGATCCATAAAATGAGTGAGTTTTTGTGTCTCTTGTGCCTTTTCGTGGCGAGAAAACAACACCTCCTGTCGGGCTGTCAGATTCCAGAATGGTGAGGTCGCATGGACGTACAACGGAAGTCTGATACTGGATCCAAACTGGCGTTCTCGCTCACAATTGCAGGGCAGATTCCCAACAACTCAGCGGGCCATTGTTATAAAATTGGTCCGGAACCAATAGTGCGGAGCTCCCTTTGGGCCATTTGGCAATTGGTTCCTGACCCCTTTTTTAAAGCCCGATGTTCAGGAATTCCGGAATCGGACAACCAATTGTCCTGGTTCGGCAAGAATGCAGCCGTGCTCCATTGAGGCGAGGTGGTCTGTCCTGTATGAAGCACTTCCTGAAAGACGGGGCTTTCAGTGTCCCCGTGGCAGCGAAGCCCCCATCTGAGCCGAGTGCCATCAGCAGCCCCTTTTCTGAACGCGGGACTTTCACCGCCGACGGGAACGCAGGTTAAATATGAGTCGGCATATTTTCGTTACAGGCGGTGTCGTTAGTTCTCTCGGAAAAGGATTGACTTCCGCATCGATCGGGATGCTGCTGGAACATCGCGGCCTTAAGGTCCGGATGCAGAAGCTGGACCCCTATCTCAATGTTGATCCCGGTACGATGAGTCCCTACCAGCACGGCGAGGTGTACGTGCTGGATGACGGATCAGAAACGGACCTTGATCTTGGCCACTATGAGCGCTTCACTTCCGGCGAACTGAATCGGCATTCAAATTATACGACCGGTCAGATCTATCTGTCCGTGATCGAGAAAGAACGCCGTGGCGAATATCTCGGTCACACTGTTCAGGTTGTGCCGCACATCACGGACGAGATCAAAGCCTGCATCCTGAGTCTGGCGACTCCAGATGTGGATGTCGTGATCACGGAACTCGGTGGGACGGTCGGAGACATCGAAGGTCTGCCGTTTCTGGAAGCCATTCGTCAGATTCCGCTCGACATCGGCAAAGAGAATGTCATGTTCATTCATCTGACGCTGGTCCCTTATCTGAAGGCTGCCCGGGAAGCCAAAACCAAACCAACACAGCACAGCGTGCAGCAACTTCGTGGAATCGGCATTCAGCCCGATATTCTGATTGTGCGAACTGAACGGCCAATTGGTCGCGAGCACACCGACAAAATCGCGCTCTTCTGCAATGTGGAAAAGAAGGCTGTAATCGAAGAGGTCGATAAAGAATTCTCCATCTACGAGGTGCCGATCGGCCTCATCGAACATGGCCTGGATGAATTGATCTGCCAGAAGCTGCATCTCAACGCCGGCCCGTTGAAGATGGACGACTATCGCCAGCTTATGCATCGCATCCGAAATCCTCGCAACGAAGTCACAATCGCTGTCGTTGGTAAATACATCGAACACCGCGATGCATACAAATCTATTTACGAATCACTCGACCATGCCGGTTTTGCACATTCCACGCAGATCAATGTCAAACGTATTGAAGCCGAAGAACTGGAACGCCAGGAGCCGGAACTGCTGCTTAAGGGCGTCGATGGCCTGCTGGTTCCGGGCGGATTTGGAATGCGGGGAATTGAAGGGAAAATTCAGGCGATTCAGTTCGCACGAGAGTATGAAATCCCGTTCTTCGGCGTCTGTCTCGGGATGCAGTGTGCCGTAATTGAGTTCGCGCGACACGTGCTGGGATTTGCGGACGCGAACAGCAGTGAATTCTCCAGCGACACACAGCATCCGGTGATTTGTCTGCTCGAAGGGCAAAAAGGAATTCGCTATAAGGGCGGCACAATGCGTCTGGGAGCTCAGCCGTGCGTGATTACTCCCGGCACACGAACCGCCACCGCCTATGGTAAAGACGAAATCAGCGAACGTCATCGTCATCGCTATGAATTCAATCCGGACTACCGCAAGGAATTCAGCGACGCCGGCATGACCATCGCCGGCACCAGCCCCGACGGCGGCCTTGTGGAAATCGTGGAGCTCGCATCACATCCATGGTTCGTAGCGGTTCAATATCATCCGGAATTCAAGTCACAGCCCCACAACGCACATCCACTCTTCAAAGGCTTCATCGAAGCCGCATTACTCCGCCGCCAGCTGCGATCAGGCAACCTGCCTGCTGGTTCGGCACACGCCGAGTAAACCATTTACAAGCCACGACGCGGGCTTGTCCCTGTCGAGTCGTGATTATCGCCCTGCGGAGGCAAGCTCCGCTGGAGCGTCAATGGTGACTTGAAACTGCTCCCGCAGCAAAATAGTTGTGAGCCTTTCGCAGCCAGCTGTGTCTGTGCAGAACTGACGTCGGATCGGCACAATCGCCTCGCCTTCGGCAGCGGGTTAAACGATGGATCCTCATTTATGAACGCGCGACAACTGGAAAAACTCGGGATACCGAGGCACGCTGTGAATCAGGCGATTCGGGCGATTCAGATGCTTGCGGAATCGCCCGAGTTCGACAAACGGACAATCAAGGACCGGCTGCGGCTGGTAGCCGAGAATCCTCAGCTGTTTCTCGGGGATGCCGTGCTGGGTGGTCTTGCACGAGAACTCACGGAACAGGATCCGGCGCCGGAATTCGTGCCGATCGAGTATCGCACATGGGGGACGAATATCGACGAAGGCGCTCACCAGCAGATGCGGGACGCATGTCGAATTCCAGCGGCCGTCGGAGCCGCATTGATGCCGGATGCGCACATCGGATATGGGCTTCCCATTGGAGGCGTGCTGGCAACTCAGGATGTCGTGATTCCGTATGCCGTCGGTGTGGATATCGCCTGCCGCATGAAAATCTCCATTCTTGACATGCCGGTGGAGACGCTGGAAAAGCGATTCGATCTTTATCGAAATGCCCTGGAAAACGGGACTCGATTCGGAGTCGGCTCGGAACACAAGAAACCTCAGGACCATCCGGTGATGGACGAGGACTGGTCTGTCACCCGGATCACACGTGAGAACAAAGACAAGGCCCGCAGGCAACTCGGCACATCGGGATCCGGCAACCACTTTGTTGAATTTGGTGTGGTGACGATTTTCGACCGGTCTGCAGATCTGGATCTTGATGCTGGCCAGTATGTCGCGTTGCTGAGTCACAGTGGAAGCCGCGGTCCGGGAGCGTCGGTCTGTTCGACGTATTCAAATATGGCGCGAGCGAACATGCCCAAACGGCATCAGCATTTTGACCGTCTGGCATGGCTGGACATGGAGTCACAGGCTGGACAGGAATACTGGGCTGCCATGAATCTGATGGGCGAATTTGCGTCAGCGAATCACGCCGTGATCCATCGTCTGGTGACGCAATTGCTCGGCGCGCGGGTGATTGCCGGAGTCGAAAATCATCACAACTTCGCGTGGAAGGAACATCACCACGGTCGCGACGTGATCGTGCATCGCAAGGGGGCAACTCCGGCGGGCAAGGGTGAACTGGGAGTGATTCCGGGATCCATGGCCGATCCGGCGTTCATCGTGCGAGGAAAGGGAAATCCGGAAAGCCTGAATTCCGCTTCGCATGGTGCCGGACGAGCCATGTCGCGTACGAAGGCCCTGAGCCAGTTCAATTTTCGCACCGTGCAGAAGAACCTTGCCAAACGAGGAATTCAGGTGCTGTCGGCTGGCTCGGATGAAGTTCCGATGGTTTACAAGAACATTGAGCAGGTGATGGCAGAGCAATCGGATCTTGTCGAAGTGGTGGCTCGCTTTGATCCCAGAATCGTTAAAATGTGTGGCGATGGGAGCAAGGCGGAGGATTGAATTTCGAGCGAACGTAGAACAATTCCGAGGTTCGAACTACAATCCCGGGCACGCAAGCTAACCCGGAAGACTCATTCGCCCCATTGATTGTATTCGCAACTTATGTCAACACCTGGCAACCAACCTGCAAGTGCTGATGTCTGGACCGTGCGG
>JAYUVA010000272.1:0-3564 GCA_043754375.1 Candidatus Kuenenia sp.
GGAGCGTGACGGCTACTTTTCGATTTTGCCCTCACCGAGTCAGAACCTTGGTGAGAGCGAAGTTTATGCACCAGAACAACCTCTACAAATCGCCGCTTGGAAATCTTCGCGGAGCAACAAGAAATCAACTGTTAGTATTACGAAAACACCGGTGGCCAGCGCCATTCCGCTCTCATTTTTTGACTACATCCACACCCCGCTCGCGTCAGGGAATTTACATCATGAAAGAATCACCCTGCTATCTCCCTGCTGTTGCCATCCTGATGATGGTCATCTTCTCCGGCTGCGGATCTTCCACAGCACTGATTCGTGATCCGGCGATACTGTTGAAAGATCCTGGGAGCATTATTGGCCATCCGCGAATCGAAAAAAACGTCGCGCGGGTCGTGGCACTTTGGGAGCCAACCACCGGCAAAGGAATTGACGATCAGAACGCCCGTGGTTTCGCAGGTCAAATCCTGTTTTTCGGCTCTGGCTGCGAAACAGGTGCGCGTGTCCATGGCACCGTGAACATCTACGAATATGACAACTACGACGCAAATTCAGATGAAGATCCGGAATTGCTGCATACGTTTGCGTTTGATCCGGATGCGTGGGAGGTTCATCGGGGGGTTGGAACGTTTGGTCATTCGTACAGCGTCTTTATTCCGTATATGAATCACCATAAAGATCAGGTTCACTGTGGCCTGAAAGTGGAACTCGTTCTGGATGACGGTCGCAGGATTTCGACCAGCACGACAGAAGTGTTACTGCAGGGCAAGCGCGGGAGATCAGAGACGAGCGAGTCAACTCGCGGGTTCGTGCGACAAACGCAGATCCGTCCGAATACTGATGCATTATCGAGAAAGGGATCCGGCGGTGAACCTTCGTCCGAACCTCGCACTCTGAATACACTCAGCATCCCTCTGCCCAAACGCTGAAGCTCAAGTCATGTAAGACAGTCAGCGACCAATGGGGTTTCATCCGGAACTTTGTGAATGTCGTTGGTGTTGTACTCGATGTCATTGCCAGTGATCTGCAGGTTGCGGATCTCACTGCTCAGCAAACGTTAAGAGTATTGTATTTCGGAGAAGATTTTCGATGAGGAGGCTGACGAGTTTTTGAGTGCTTTCGGCTCGGGCGGTGAGGAATAAGGAGATTTCCGACACGATGGGGCTCTTCCTCGCCGGGTTCGGCCTCGGTGACGGGAATATCGCAAAGTAGCCGTCACGCTCCGCCGTGATGAGCCAGCAACTGGGCCACACGAATAAAGCCCCCACGCTGAATGTCCTTCAGCTCATGACAGGGGCAGATCGTGGAGTTCGTTCATGGTTGATGAATGTCGATTGACAAATGCTCATCACGGCGGAGCGTGATGGCCACTTTGGGTTGCGGGCGAAGCCCACGCCAAGGTTGATACTGTCATACTACTCGAATCGCACGTCAAACGGCAGAATCATCAGCACCGGTTCACCGGCAATCTGACGCAGCACGGAGAAATGTCGCAGAGCCGGACGAGCGGATTCCGGCAGCAATACGGCCAGATTCGCCATTGGCTGCCTGGCCGAATTTGCCTGCCCTATGAGCATTTCCAGAGGACTTTGAGCCTTCGGCAGGTCTTCCAGTTCCAGTTGACCAGCTTCATCGCCAACCAACTTCCGCGTCCAGGCGATCGCATCAGCCAACGTGCCAAGGTGATCCACCAGACCATTCTCCTTCGCCTGACGACCCGTATAGACGCGACCGCGGGCCAATGCTTCCAGAGTCGCATATTCCATCTTTCGCCCCGCAGCCGCCTTTTGGGTGAACTGTTCATAGACGGTGTTGAGCATCTGCTGCATCGCATCGCGTTCAGAATCTGAAAATGCCGCAACAGAACTCATCACACCGCCGTTCCTGCCGCGCTGAATCACAGATGTCGTTACGCCGAACTTTTTCATCAGGCCATCCAGCGCGATCTTGCCGCCCAGGACGCCGATGGAACCGGTCAGCGTGCCAGGTTCCGCAAAGATTGCGTCCGCTCCCATCGAAATGTAGTAGCCGCCGCTGGCTGCAGTGTCACCCATGCTGGCCACGACGGGTTTATTCGTTGCTTCCAGCGCCCTCCAGATCAGATCACTCGCCAGAGCACTGCCGCCAGGACTATCGACGCGCAGGAGAATTGCCTTGACGTTTTCGTCCTTGCCGATTTTTTCAATCAACGGTACGATCTTGTCTGAGCTGATCGAGGCTTCCGAAAACAGGCTCATCGGACTGTCGCCGGAAACAATGGCTCCTTCCAGCCGCAGAACGGCGATGCGTGGATTAGTGCTGGAGCTCTGCGATGATCCGCCGGAGAGCAACTCCATGAGCGAAAACAAATCGAGCTCCGTGTTGGGTTTCTTTTTGCGGTAGTCGTCTCGAATTCGCACGCTCAGCGATTTGTCACCGTTGGCAATCAAGCCACTTACCTGGTCCTCGTATGCGACCTCATCGATCAGCCCCAGTTCCTTCGCGCGTGCGGTCGAAAGCAGACCTTCGTCGATGATGGCTTTGACGCTTTCTTCCGGCAGTTTTCTCGCCGCAGCAATCTGGCTAACCATCGCTGCGTAATAGTCGTCCAGAATTTCTTCCATTTCCTGACGAAACTCGGGACTCATTTCCGACCGCGTATAAGGTTCTGCTGCCGACTTAAATGCGCCGACACGCAGCATGTCAGCCTTGACGTCGAACATTTCGAACAGATTTTTGTAGAACATCACTTCGGCCCGCAGTCCGGTCAGCATCAGCGTGCCGGATTCGGGCATCAGGACTTTGTCACACGCCGCCGCGAGAAGATAGTCTTTGTTTCCGCCATCGTTCATCCTCGCCCAGATCGGTTTGCCGGCTGCCTTGACTTCTGCAATCGCCGACTGCAGTTCATTCAGTCGAGCCCAGCCGATCTCGACGCCATCAATATGCAGAATCACGCCTTTGATCGATTTGTCGCGGGCCGCCTGATGGAGTCGGTCCATGCACGTTGACAGGCCTTCTACAAGATCTCCGAAAAGTCCCGGCAACTGCTGGTGCTCCGGATATGATCCGGAAAGTTGGATCTCCGCCCAGTCGACCCGCGTCCTGCGGTCGGCAGCTTCCGGCTTTGACTCCACCGGTTGAACTTCATCGGCAATTGCGGCATACGGAGTCACGAATAACGTACACGCGAGGCTGAAAACAACTGCTCTGATCATCGCTGGTCCTTTGCGAAGCCTGGTTGCGAATTATGTTCCGGAAGTCACATCATTGATGCTCACAGTGTCGTAAAGTCGGCGCGGGATGTCATGTGCAATCGAGGTACGAATTGAATGTTTCCGGAGATGCGCAAATCCGGAGTTCTACCGCACGGGGTTGAGGATGGCACGTTCGTTTAACCGCGTGCGCAGCGCCCCGCGCTTCGTATTTCAAATTTCAAATACGAAATTTCAAATAGAACAATCGTGGCTCGCTGGGCACGCGGTTAAGCAAGCCAATGCCAACTGTGTGCTGCATATTGAAAATTAGCGTTGCAAAAGCAATTCCATTAACCTCCGGACACAACCGAGGGCTGCAAGCACCTCGTCATCTCCA
>JAYUVA010000273.1:0-2860 GCA_043754375.1 Candidatus Kuenenia sp.
TCTGAAAAGCAGTCATCATCGCCACGAAGATTCAATTCCTCCGTCATGTAGCGAATGAGTAGTTTCAGTTCTTCCACGTCCGAACCGGCCTGCGTAACCGGATGCGTCAACCGCGCGACCGAACGCTGCAGACGAACTCGCGTAGGTTCAAACATCAGGTCGGCTTGTCCGTCGCGAGCGATTTCAAGGGCGGCGGTGACAAGATCGACGTCGGTTTCGCGACGGACCAGACGCATGAATTGCTGGTCGTGTTCGAAGAGTTGGCTGTACGACATGGAGAAGAATTCGGAAATGAAGAATTCAGGGTTGTGTGTCGAAAGATGCGGTGAGAATCGGGGCAGGGCAGAATGATCCAGGAATCAGTCCGCCATCGGGAACCATGGAAGCCGAAACTATAACCGCGTCCTTCAAGTGCCACAATGGCGACTGTCTTCCCGGAATTCCACATCGAATTCAGAAAATTCACAAGGAATTCAGGGATGATCCGTTTGGTTTTCGCGGGAGAAAAAGGGGACAGTCTACTTTGCACGGGTTGTGGCTGCGGTTAATCTGTGTTCATGCCGCGAACATCCAGAGCATCCCGAGGTGGTTTTGTGTACCATGTCCTTAACCGGGGCAATGGTCTTGGCGCGGGCTTCGCCCGCAACCCAAAGTGGCCATCACGCTCCGCCGTGATGAGCATTTGTCTATCGACATTCATCAACCATGAACGAACTCCACGATCTGTCCCTGCATGAGCTGAAGGACATTCAGCGTGGGAGCTTTATTCGTGTGGCCCAGTTGCCAACTCGTCACGGCGGAGCGTGACGGCTACGTTGCGATATTCCCGTCACCGAGGCCGAACCAGGCGAGGACGAGCCCCATCGTGGCGGAAATCCCCTTATTCCTCACCGCCCGAGCCGAAAGCAGTCAAAAACTCGTCAGCCTCCTCATCGAAAATCTTCTCAGAAATACAATACTCTTAACGTTTGCTGAGCAGTGATGTCTTCCACAAGGATGACGATTTCGCTGCGTTTGTGACTCTGATGGGGAGGCTCACGAGAAAGTGCCAATGCGACTTTCTCCCCTTCTCAGAAAAATTCGTTGGGATCAGGCGAGCGGTTGGGCGTCAGCCCTCCGTGCCAGAAGCATCTGCAATCCACGGAGGGCTGACGCCCTACCGCTCGCCAACGTCAATTCATCGTGCGTCGAGAATAGTACCACTAGACGAAGAATGAAAATCGGGGCAAGCCTGAGCCTTCGTGGCGGCTTCCATAATACTTTGTTCCGTGGCTTCGGAGCGGCTGAATTCGCCGGTCAACACACCTTCGCTGAGCACCAGAATCCGATCACTGACGGTCAGCAACTCCGGTAGTTCACTTGACGTCACAATAATCGCCATGCCTTGCGAGGCCAGTTGCTCCATGAGCAGATACAGTTCCGCTTTCGCACCGATGTCCACGCCGCGTGTGGGATCGTCGAGCAACAGGACTTTGGGATTCGTCAACATGCAGCGGCCAATGATGCATTTCTGCTGGTTCCCGCCGCTCAACGTGGTGATCATGGCTTCCGGGCCATCGGTCTTGACGGACATCGACTTGATCTGACTCATCGCCGCGGCCGTTTCACGTCCGTGACCGATCACTCCGGCCGACGACACGTCACTCAGGGCACACACCGTGATGTTTTCGCGAACGGTCAGGTGAGCGAACAGGCCGAGTCGTTTGCGATCTTCTGTCACCATCGCGATTCCAGCCTGCATGGCCTGCGACGGATGACTGAAGCGACGTGATTTTCCTTCCATCAGAATTTCACCCTGAGGCGGCAATTCGCTGGCACCAAACAGGCACTCCAGCAGTTCGGTACGTCCGGCACCCATCAGACCCGCAATGCCGAGAATTTCACCGCGATGCAGTTTTAGACTGACATCCTTGAGTCGCCAGCCGCGAGAATGCCCCGGCCAGGGCAGCGACAGTTTTCGAGTTTCCAGCACAACGGCAGCGGCGCGTTCGGTCGTATGCTTATTCCGCGGCTCCAGATCTCTTCCGACCATTAAGTGCGCAATCGCGCGAGGCGTGGTGTCGGCGCGGTTCACAGTCTGGACAAATTTTCCATCGCGCAGAACAGTGATTCGATCTGCCAGTCGGAACACCTCATTCATTTTGTGTGAGATATACAGAATCGTCACACCGCGTGTGCGAAGCTTGTCGATCACTCGATACAACCTGGCGACTTCAGATTCCGTCAGCGCGCTGGTCGGTTCGTCCATGATCAGAATGTCAGACTGCAGCGACAATGCTTTCGCGATTTCAACCAGTTGCTGATCGCCGACGCGGAGGGTACTCACCGGGGCACGCGGGGAAATGTTTGTGTCCAGCTCGGACAGCAGAGCGGCTGCGCGGTCATCCATTTCCCGCTGATTCAGAATGCCGAACCATGATCGAGATTCGCGTCCGAGAAAGATGTTGGCGGCGACCGACAATTGTTCGACCAGATTCAGCTCCTGGTGAATAATGCTGACCCCGGCATTCTCTGCGTCGCGCGTACTGGAAAACTGGACGGGCGTGCTCCGCAGACGCATTTCGCCTTCAAAGTCACTGATGACACCGGACAGAATTTTCATGAGCGTGCTTTTGCCCGCTCCGTTTTCTCCCATCACGGCGTGAAGTTCGCCGGGTGTGACGTCGAAGCTGACGTTGTCCAGTGCGCGGACCGCACCAAACCGTTTGCCCACGCTGCGGATAGAGATGATGGGTTCCATGGCATTTTGCTTTTATGAGCGGATTTGCGCTAGTTTATCGTCAGGACGAAGAATCCGGGTTGAGTCTGTAGGCCGGACCAAGCGCAGCGCAGTTCCGGCAATTGCCAGACACCTGCCGAT
>JAYUVA010000274.1:0-5899 GCA_043754375.1 Candidatus Kuenenia sp.
CGTCGTTAACCACTGATCAATGCGATCCTGTCGCGACAGCGCCACCGGGATAAAGTCGAGAGCCTGTTGCAGGCGATCGTTGGGTTCTGCACAACTGAAGCGCAGAAATCCGCCGCCGGCTTCGCCAAAGCATTCTCCGCCCAGGCATGCGACGCCGAACTTGTCGTCGGCGGCTTCCAGAAAGTACAGGGCCAGCCCGTGGCTGGTGATTTTCAAACGATTGCAGATCGGCTTCACACCGGGAAAGACGTAAAATGTAGCGGTCGGATCCAAAGCCGAAAAGCCTTCGATGTGATTCAATCCTTGAGTCAACAACATCACTTTTTCACGAAACTTCAGCATCGTCTCATCACGTTCTTTCGAATCGCGTTCCAGCGCGGCTCGGCCGGCAAGCTGTACGATCGGCGGAGTACATGACAGCGTGGTATTGATCATCTTGCCGATCGCATCAATGATCCCGCGCGATGACGCGCAGAATCCCAGTCGCCAGCCGCTCATCGAATACGACTTGCTGAACGTATACGCCGCGACACACTGGTCCAGCATCCCCGGTTGAGCCAACAATGAGTCATGTTTGCCTTTCCAGATCATGTGGCAATACGGTTCATCACTGAACACGGCAACGTTGCGACCTCGAATCAGATCGGCGATATCCCGCAGATCCTGCTCTGTTGTCACGCCGCCCGTCGGATTGTGAGGCGAATTCAGAAAGATCGCGCGCGGCGAAGGATCGTTGTTCAGAAAGTCTTCAATGTCTGCCACCTGCGGACGGAATTCCGCCTCCTGCCTCAAAGGCTTCAAAACGGCCCGCGCGGCCCGCCGCTGAATGTTGGGCAGGTACGTCGGAAAGTGGGGACTGAAGACGAGGCAACCGTCGCCAGGGCCAAGAAATGCTTCACAGAAGAACTGTTCAAAGACTTTCGCTCCGGGACCGACAGCAATGTTTTCTGCTGCGACCGGAATGGAAAACTCGTTCTTCAGAAACCGAGCCGCCGACTCTCGAAACTCCGGAATGCCCGGTGATGGGCAGTAATGCGACTGATTATCGTGGATCGCCTGCAAGCCGGACTGAATCGCGGATGCCGTACTGTTAAAGGGACTGTCGCCGATCTCCAGTTCAACGACGTCTTTGCCGGCGGCCTTGAGCTTTTTGGCAACCGCAAGGACGGTGAAAGCGGTTTCGACGTTCAATGATCGGGCAAATTCACTCAACTGAGCGGACATAAATCGCAATCCTGAAAGTGTCGGACACAACCCATGACGCACGGGTTGAACTCATCATCCTGCCGGTTACGATGCGTCGCCGAATCCTCGCTGGATGCAGTACCACACGCGCCTTCTCAGACGATAACTTCTACTCAATCATAAAAGCAGACTGTTCCATGTTCAACCGCGCACGATTAATGGATCTGGTTCGGGAACGAGCCCTTAGATTTGGTGACTTCACGCTGGCCTCCGGAAAGAAGTCCACATACTACCTGGATGGCAAACAGGTCACGCTCAGTGCCGAAGGATTGATGCAGATTTCGTACGGACTGCTGGCTCTGTTGGAGAACGTCGAATTCACTGGCTTTGGCGGGATGTCGATCGGAGCGGATCCGATCGTTGGCGGAGTGCTCGTCGCTGCCGCCGCGCAGAATCGCCCTATGCAGGGCTTCATGGTTCGCAAAGAAGCCAAAGGCCACGGGACCCAACGCTACGTCGAAGGCCCGATTCAGCCGGGTGACAGAGTCGTGATCGTCGATGACGTTGTCACCACCGGTGGCAGTGCGCTGGAGGCTGTTGATCGAGTCGAAGAATTTGGCTGCAAGGTCGTCCATGCCGTTGGCATCGTGGATCGACTTCAGGGCGGTCGAGCCGCATTCGAGGCCCGCGGTATCCCATTCAGCGCATTGCTGACGGTTCAGGATTTTGGAATCACGCCGCCTGCGTAGGTCAGTCGCGCGGCGATTCGTATCTTGGACATTCATGTCCGAGTTTTTGGGCATGCGACGGACATGAATGTCCATCCTACTTTTTGGGCATGCGACGGACATGAATGTCCATCCTACTTTTTGGGTATGCGACGGAGTCGAACTCCTAAGGCCGATCTAAAGTCATCGCCTTGTATGAATTTGTCAGACCTGCAACCACCGCCCCGGAATCCGATCCCAGCGCGACGAAGCGGAAACCGAGTTGCCGATGTGAATCAAGCAGTTCGGGGCGTGACAGGATGCCGGCCGCCTTGGCCTGCCGTTCACAAGCCTGTACCACATTCTTTAAATGGCGGATGAACGTCGGCGGAGTGAAATCGCCGGGATGTCCGAGGTTTACGGACAAATCCATCGGGCCGACAAACAACACATCGACGCCCGGCACGGCGGCAATTGCATCCGCCTGGTCCGCTGCTTCCGGCGTTTCAATCTGCACGACTACCAGCGATTCCGCATTTGCCGCGGCCTGATAATTCTGCCAGTCGCGACCGTAATTCGTCGCGCGAATGATTTGCGCCACACCTCGAGTTCCCAACGGCGGATACTTCATCATCTGCACGCAACGCGCGGCTTCCTGAGCATTGGCAACATACGGAAACATGATCCCCGCCGCACCGCTGTCCATCACAAACTTGACCGTATCCGCATCGGCCGACGCCACGCGCACAATCGGCGCAGCCTTCGTCCCGCGCGTCGCAAGCAACTGCCCCCGAAGATCGGCGATCGTGCCCGAACCATGTTCCAGGTCGATCAACAGCCAGTCGAAACCTGTCTCGGCAGCAATCTCCACCGCCGAGGCCGACCCGAGATTCAGAAACGTCCCAGCCAGTAACGCTGTCTTCAGGCGACTTCGATCAATCCACTGCATAAAAAACTCCTGGATAATCGATTCATGAACGCGCATTATGATTTTACATACGCCGCTCATGCCATCTGGCTTAAGGACAGCAGGATTGCAGCACTATGGCACCACCGTCGTCGTCGGTTCCGGGACGAAGCGGACGCGGTTGCCGAAGGCCTGCAGGTCGAGATGCTGCTGGGGCGTGATTTTGAATTTCAGATCCGGGACAGGGAAGCGCGATGACACGGCGTAGTCGAAGAGTTTTGTACCGCTGATTCTGGAAAGACCAGTGATCGTCATTCGTCTGTCATTGGGGAAGACCAGTCCGGGAATCGCGAGAGGACGCAGTGCATTGGCTTTGTTCACGCGTGCTGAGAAGCTGACGAGCAGCAATATGGGATCGGCCGTCGGTTCAAACCAGGCAGCGGTGCTTTCTTCGGCGTCCCACACCCAGCGAAGTTTTCCGGTTGCGCGATCGATCGCGCGAAGCTCTTTCTTAATCGGATAGAGCTGAAGATCTCCCGCCGATCCGAGCATCATCTGAACTGCCTGCTGATCCGGAAATGGAAGTACGTAGTAGTTTGTCGCATCGGCCATGACCATCGCTTTGGTGAGATGCCCGGGCGTTGTTCCCTTTTCTTCTTCGGCGTCATGGTTGGCGTCGACAGAGAAATGCATGACTTGTTTTTCTGCCGTCAGCAGATCAATGATCTCGAACGTGCCCTTGCCTGTTACGGAAACCAGCGTCCGCGCGTCCATGAACTGACAGTTGACCATGTCGGTCAAAGCCAGACTGTGACGTGCCTCACCTGTCACAGAATTGACCCATTCCAGAGCGGCTGTCCCTGCTCCGATCTGTGACGGTTCGCAAATCACGAGTTCATCGCCAGTGGCCAGAATTGTTTGCCATAGTCTTGAGAACGAAATGGCGGACTCCCGATTTGTACCATCGATGCGATTGAGGCATGTCACCGTTTTCCGATTGTCGCCGGGTGATCCGGATGGCAGGTGGCTCAGGAAGACGCACGATTCGGTTGCGAACACGTACAGGCTTCCCGGCTCTGTGTGTAGCGACCAAAGATTCTGGCCAGTCAGCAAATCGATCATTTCGACACGTGAGGGCGACTGCACGCAGATCCAGCGATCGTTGCCGCCGCAGATACGCAGATCCCGGCCGAAGACCTGCTGCCACGCGATCGACGAGTTTAAAAAAACCTTGAACAGGTGCATTTCTGCCATAAACTGCCACATGCCGCTGGATCTCTGGTTCGGAATCCGACGGTTCCACAAGACACGTTGATCGATCAGGGAGATGGCAGAAAGGCCCATTGAATTCTGTACCAGCACAACACTTCCAAAACGCATCACAGAACCGTTGCCTCCGATCGATAGTGCATCAAACATACCGCCGTCGATCGTACACAGCGGTTCATCGGGCCTCATCAGCGAACGCACGGCGAGCAAGGACGGTTCGCGAAAGGTGGACCAGCGCCAGGCACTCAGGAACCGATCCTCGCGGTAACGCGGTGTCAACATGGTTTCATTCGGCTGTGGCACCGTGGCTGCTGAGACTGGATTAACGGGCACGACTGAATACGTCTGATCTTTCCATGCGGACCATTGCTGCGCGAGCGCGTTATGGGGAGTTGGCAATTTCTCCGCAGTCACCGTTGGCAGCATCTCCGCGCGAACCACGTCCAGCAGACTCAAAGCGGCAGGATGAGGTCTCAACGGCAGATCTGCCCGAGCCGCTTCCACAGCCACCTGGTTTCTGAATCGATCAACCAGCGAAGTAAACCGTGCATTGAAAACGCCTGATTCCTGCTGCAATGCGGCAGAACCAGACTGAGCGCTGCGAATCTGATTTTCGCAGTGCCGTGCCTCCAGCAGGAGGTGCCATGTGGATTCCGTCAGGCGACCCGCCTGGATCGCCTCCTCCGCTCGACCAAGTAATTCGTCCTGCAGAGCCAGCGCGGCAGTGTCTGATGTTATCGACAACAGATCTTCATTGGAAAGCTGCTTCAGAGCGGACAGCCAGGCCGTCGATTTTGATACATCCGGATCTGCCAGATGCTGCTCAAAAACCTGGAGCAGGACGTCCCGCATCGGGCGGGTCGTGGTGAAGTTCGGTTCAGCACTGAGAATCCGATGGCCGATCGGATCGTCTGCCACAGGACTGAGAATCTGCTTTTTCAGCAACGCACGATCCGGCAGTTCAGCATTCAGCACGGCCGGCGCGGCTTTCAGAAATTCCACGACGACATCGACGGTAATTTCCGGCTGCGTTTCCAATGTGAGGAACTGCACGATCGCACAGTCGTGCGATGTCGCCGCGTAGCGCGCTGCATTCATGAGATGATCGTCGCGATGAGTGGGGTCGTTGAGCGTGCGCGCCGTCGCAATGCGGAACAACAACCGCTGGACGGATTCCTTTTCTTCAAGTGTGGGCGTCGATTCGGCGAGGACTTTTTCAGCATCGGCAAACTGTCCGGTTTCGATCAGGAACCGTGCCTGTTCAATAGCTTCCGGCTGAAGAGTCGGGGCGGTAGGGGAGTGTGAAAAGAGTGAGACATGATCCGGGCCATAACTGACCACATCGTCGTCGATGGATTTCAATCCTCCGGCACTGAATGCAGGCCGCAACGCCGGAATATTATCGGTCAGTTGCCCATCGGAATAGCGCACAATCTGGATCGACCCGTCTGAAAGCGGAATCAACAGATGTTTGTCAAGGCGTGTGCCGGGGCCAGTCGGAGTGACGTTGGAGGCAACCAGTGCTGTGTCCCAGTCAACTTTAAGATTGTCCAGTCGCAGACGTTGGATTTTTTTGGGTCCGGCCACAACGACAAATTCATCATCCACGGCAAGAATGACCGTTGCCGTCTCCGGCGAAATGCGTCGCTGCACGCTTCCAGTGAGCGGATCGATCATTACGAACTGATGACTGTCCACACCCTGAATGAGGAGTGAATCCGACAATAACAACATAGATTCCGGTCGCCATGTTTCGCGAAACGGCCTCGCCTGACCCTGAAGCCCGGCGTTCCGTAAATTTCGAAGTTGAGGCATCCCCGTCTCTTTCGGA
>JAYUVA010000275.1:0-8655 GCA_043754375.1 Candidatus Kuenenia sp.
GCTTCGTATTGATTTCAGGGAGCCCCGATGGGAAGGACTGGAAGACTTTGGTGTCCGGCAATGTGCTTCACTATACTCACGGCGAACAGACTCTGATCAATAATGAGTTTCATTATCCCCACAGTCGGCATCGGTATCTTAAAGTTCAGGTGACGCCGGATCCGCAGGTTGCCGATGGCAAAGACGCATTCACGTTTCAGGCGGTCAGCGTCGTTCGTCAGCTTGACCTGCCCGGAACGTCGGTCACGACAGAGGCTGCCGTCGGCACTCGTGAACCCACGCGACACTACGGCGCGCCGGGTTCACGGTGGATACTGGATTTCGGAGCGTCGGTTCCGTGTGATCGCCTCGAAATTTCCGTTCAGGATGAAGAGTTTGCGCGTGATATCTCGCTGGAGTCAGAGTCTTTGAATGCGCTAGGGCAGACCACATTTACACCGATCTACGTCAACGAGAATTCGGCATGGCAGCGTCGGCGAGGCGAACCCGTGGTGCCGATTGTGCTCACGTTTACAGAGGTGCAGTCGCAAAGACTCAGGCTCACCATTGTGGATTATCGCAACAAACCACTGACCCTGAGTTCTGTTCGTGGAAGTGCGGCCGCCCGCCAGATTGTTTTTGAACAGCCTGATGATTCGAAACTTCCGTTGAATCTGTATTTCGGAAATCAGGACGCAGAGACGGCCAACTACGATTTCGCCAGAAATCTGCCTGAGGCACTGCCAGTCGTTCCGGTTCGAGCGTCGCTCAGTTCGGCAGAATCCAATTCACAATATATTCCGTCTCCGAAAGCTTTTACCGAACGCTTCCCCGCCCTGATTTACATCGCACTCGGCTCGGTCAGTCTGGTACTTGGTGCCGTGATCATGAACCTGTCGAAAGCGGCGATTACAAATCACGACGCGACCTCGTCTGCAGTTCGTCCGTAACTGTGTCGTTGCCGAATCTGGCATCAACTGGCGTAAAGCCAGTGGGGGCCGCGTGTTCTTTGTGGCTTGTAGTTGCCAAACCGGCGGGCCACCGGCGTGAAGCCTTGCCGTTACCCACATTCATGTTCAGAAGTCAGCCATTCTTAGTTTCAGCCGTGGAGGATTTCGCTCCAGGAAATCCTGCGATTGAACCCGGTACGGGTTTCACAACACAGCCTGGGGTCGCCGCGTTGCGGCGCACCCCAGGTCAGGAAATCAGGATCCGTCCGAACCCCAACGGGGTTCCACAACTCCCGAGGCTTAAACAACACAAGGTATTTGCAATGTGGAACCCCGTTGGGGTTGAGTGTGCATGGAAAAGATGTGGGTAACGACAAGGCGTGTAGCCGGGTGGGGCCAAGCGGCGCGGGCACCGCTCCCCACGGCCCCGCGTCGGTGGAATGCCGGTTTGGAAACTACACGTATGATCATCGACCGCATCTCGCCAACTGATGAATCCGTTGATCGACAAGCACAGAGACCTATTCTGTTCCTGGATCGACCGGAGAAAGATTCTCACCACTGCGTCGCAGGTTTTCAGACCACGGTGCGGGAAGGATGGGCCCGGAGTATTTCTTATCGCTTGGACATTCATGTCCGAGTGATTATCCGCGCACCATCGCATTGTCGAACGGCTGTCGCAGCACGACAACCTTCGCTTCGGCAGGTTTTCATGCTCGTGCGACGGACATGAATGTCCATCCTACTGGAAGGAGCACAAAAGGTGGGCACAAAAGCCGTGTGCCATCCCACAAGGCTCGTCGCGACGGAGCGAGACGGCTACAATCCAATGTCTGTCACTTTTCGTCGGCAGCACCCTCTGAGATCGTTTTATCCGGATTCAAACTCGAGAGCAGTGTCACTATGAGAATTGGGTTGGCTGATTTCTTGGCGTCGCATCGTTGGAACGGGTATTTGATTGCGATTGCGATTGCATTTTTTGCCGCGCCGGTTCTTGCCGAGGAAACAACAGACGTCACGTCTGCGGTGGTCGCTGCAGTCAGAGACAACAAGCTTTCCATAGGCGCCAGCAATGCAACGTTCGGCGATACCGCTCCAGGGATTCCGAAGAAGCTTCATATCGAATACCGCATCGGCGACGAAAAACTCCAAAGCGAAACGCGCGAAGGTGGAAAGATCGAGATCGCGGCACCAGAGGGACAGAAACTCGTCATCACAAATGCCGTCTACGGTCCTGCGGATGGTTCGAAGCCTGTGAATATCGAAGACGCCGCTGAAGTTCTGGATACGCTTCCCGGCTTTACGATCGAACACATTTTGCGAGCGGACGCCACGGTGAATGGCTCATGGATCTGTCTGGCGAAAGATCCCCAGGGACGTTTGCTGCTCGGAGGTCAAAATGGCCAGCCCATCACGCGTGTGACGATCACGGACGGCAAGGTCGCAAAGCAGGAGATTCTGAACATCCCTGTGAGTGAAACGATGGGGATGTTGTTCGTGGGCGATGCGCTTTACATCAGCGGCAGCGGCAGTCGCGGCTTCGCTTTGTATCGCTGCAGGGACACGAAGGGTGACGACAGCTACGACGACGTGGAGTTTCTGCGCGAGTGGCAGGGGGGCGGCGGCGAACATGGTTCTCACGGTCTCGTCCTCGGACGGGACAACATGCTGTATGCGGTGTGCGGCAATTTCACGGCCGTTCCGAAGGATCTCGTGGCAAGTTCACCGCATCGCAACTATGCGGACGATCTGGCGCTTCCCCGCATGGAAGACGGGAACGGCTTCGGTGCCGGTGCGAAACCGCCGGGTGGTTACGTCGCGCGAATGGATCTGGACGGTCAGAACATCGAATTATTTTCATCAGGCCAGCGCAACACCTATGACATTGGCTTCAATGCTGATGGCGAATTGTTCGGATTCGACAGCGACATGGAATGGGACTGGGGAACTCCGTGGTACCGGCCGGTTCACGTTTTTCACTCGGTCCGCGGGGGTGATAACGGATTCCGCGAAGGAACTGCCAAGTGGCCCGAGTACTATGCCGATGGTCTGCCGCACACAGCGACGATCGGCATTGGCTGCCCGACTGGCGTGATCTTCGGCACAGGCGCGAAGTTTCCCGTGAAGTACCAGAAGGCGTTTTACGTCTGCGATTGGACGTATGGTCGATTGATCGCTGTTCATCTGACGCCCAATGGAGCAAGCTATACCGGCACGTTCGAAAACTTCGTCGCTCCCAAATCGCTGAACGGCAAGGGAGGAAAGACGCCGCTGAATCTGACCGATGTCGTCATCGGCGACGATGGATCGCTGTACTTCACGATTGGTGGTCGCGGGACTCAGGCGAGTCTGTTCCGCGTGACTTACACGGGCGAGGAAATCGCCGCGCCCGTTGCTGCTGGCGACTTGTCCAGCAGGAACGGCAGTGACGCGCGGGATCTGCGCCGCAAGCTGGAATCGTTCAATGTGCAGTCGGATCCCGCAGCGGTTGAATTTGCGTGGCCGCATTTGAACAGCAGTGACCGATACATCCGATACGCCGCACGCATGGCAATCGAACGCAATCCCGTCGATGAGTGGCAGGTGAAAGCGCTGAAAGAGACGCATCCTGACGCTGCGTTCAC
Organism: Candidatus Kuenenia sp.; assembly: GCA_043754375.1. Taxonomy (GTDB): domain Bacteria; phylum Planctomycetota; class Planctomycetia; order Planctomycetales; family Planctomycetaceae; genus SXXK01. The sequence continues at coordinate 3,554 of JAYUVA010000275.1, forward strand.
TGCGCTGTTGGCGTTGGCTCGACTGGGAACCGCAGAGTCACAACCCGCTCTCTTCAGGGCATTGACATCGATTCCTTCCGCAAAACTGACAGAAGAACAGACGCTGAACAAGCTGCGAGTGATCGAAGTTTCGATCGCAAGGCATGGGGTTCCGAACGGTGAGGTTGCGAAACAAGTCATCGCTGACGTTGATCCACTCTATCCCGCTCGCAGCGAATCGGTGAATCGCGAACTCTGCCAGATTCTGATCGCCCTGAATGCACCGAACGCGGTGGCCAGAACGACGGAGCTGCTGAAGGCTGCGACGACTCAGGAAGAGCAGATCACATACGTTGTGAATCTGCGCAACGTGAAAACCGGATGGAATCCCGATCTTCGCAGAACGTATTTGTCGTGGTGGAACGCCGAACGTTCGGCCGGGCATCCCGCGAATGTCGTTCAGTGGTTTGAAGACGCGGGCATTCGGTTCAATAACGGCGCCAGCTTCAAAAACTTCATGGCACACGCACATGAGGAGGCCAAGTTCACGATGACGCCGGATGAAATCATCGCACTTGGCGATGTTTTGACTGCCTATAGTGCGACACAGACTGTGGACCCGGCACCGCCTTTAGCGTCCAGGACGCTGGTGAAGGAATGGATGACGGGAGATCTCCAGCCGCTGTTGGGACATGTCGGGAAGGGGCGAAGTTTTGCGCGAGGGAAAGACGTATTCTATCAGGCTCAATGCAGCGCCTGCCATCGTTATGGCGATCAGGGAGGCGCAAGCGGCCCGGACCTGACCGCAGTCGCGACGCGATTTAAGCGTCAGGATCTCCTGGAAGCAGCTACTGAGCCGTCAAGAGTCCTTTCAGAACAGTACATGAACACGGCCATTGAGACGAAAGAAGGCCGCGCGATCATCGGTCGAACCACGGAAGAAACTCCGGACAAGGTCGTTATCCGGCCGAATCCGCTGGAGCCAGAAACTGTCACGGTCATGAAGTCGGAAATTGAATCGCGCCAGCTTTCAAAGACGTCACCGATGCCGACAGGACTGCTCAATACGTTTACTGAGGAGGAAATTCTGGATCTGCTGGCCTACCTGGAATCGCTTGGCGATCCAAAGCACCAGAATTTCACAAATTAGGCAGCCGTTCGGTCATGAGTGAGACAATTGGCGAGCCGCATGCGTCAGCTTGCCGGTACAAAAACGAGGTGCCGAAGGGCTTACGTCGCTCCGCGCGCCGGACTCATTTCCGGTCGCGCGAAATATAGGCAGCCCTCTTTTCCCGGCGCAAACAGCGCCGGGATGTCAGGAATCTTTCAAAAGACTGGCAAACAAGTGGCAATTCTGCCGATCTGAATCTTGCGGAGATAACACAAAACACACACAATATTCACGTGTTATTAACAATGACGGCACGGTGGCCGTCAGATTTGCTTCGAAATCTGGTTGATGCATGTGCTGCGTCCCCGGATTCCTCACGTCTTCAGGAGACCAACGAATGGTCGACCTGTACTTGAGTTTTGCAGTGATGCTGACCCTTTGTGGCCTGGCGGCTTTCGCCGGTGCAGCGCTTCAAAAGCGCGCGGGGCGCGCGTTGGTCGTGAGTGCCGAAGTTGTGGTGTGTCTCGCCACGGTCGCTTACCTGAACTTCCTGTGGGATCGACCGAGTCTCAGTCGCCTGCTGCCGTTTTCGAGCACCATCATTCTGGGCAATTGGTTGCCGATTGTGGGATCGTTCTTCCTTGGCGTTTGTCTGAAGACAGAACGCATTCAGTTATTGCGACGAATCATGCTTGCAATATGCATGGTCGCAATCTCCGGGTATTCGCTGGCCAGACCGATGTTGGGAAGACCGCCAGTCTGTGTGCCGATGATGCACGATCGCACTCTGGATTTTCAGACGACTGACCAGACCTGTTCGGCCGCGTGCGCCGCAAGCCTGCTCAGACTGCACGGTGTTTCTGCCAACGAAAAAGAACTTGCCCAACTGTGCCTCACGCGGCACGGCACGCATTGGCTGGGCGTATATCGAGGACTCAAGTTAAAGACGGCAGGCACGAAATGGGACGTCGTTGTGGAAGAGGTCAGTACGCAGGATCTGTTCAGCCGCAAGCTCGGCCCTGGAATTCTGGCGTTGTCGTTTCATGCGGCAGAATCCGGACGTCAGTGTGATCCCGAGTGGGGATTTGAATCCGACGTGGGGCATTCGGTGCTGATCCTGAAATCATCTTCTCCGGCATCACTTGAAGTGTTCGATCCGGCACCGGATTATGGCTTTGAGACGTGGAACGAAGACGTGCTGGCCAGCGTGCGAAACGGTATCGTATTAAGACTGGTGCCGCGTGATGGCTCGCGGGCAGTCGTGCAGTTCGATCTGAAAGCACTCAAACACGACTGCAGCGCTTATCCGTCCATCGTCCGCCGGTAGCTGCTGGCTTGTTTATACTCCGACCCAGTGTTTCCGCCAATTTTGTGCATTCGGTTGTCCCCATTCGGTTGTCGCATTTCATGCGACGCAGGGAGACAACCGAATGAATCGCACGTTCTTCTCGAAATTTAGTGGGCGTATGAAAGTTGATTTCCTGATAATCCGCGATGCAAATCAAAGACGCCTGCGAATCGGACGCTAACGCGTGGCGGCTGATTTTGCGCGGGGTTTTTGGCAAGATAGCCGTAACACCTTTTCCATCTATGCGTGACGAAGAGCGTCTGGCTGACCACTCATGAACGATGATTACTTCTTGACTCCATTCACGACATTCGGCAGCGGTTCTCCGCGCAAGGCCATCGCGGCCAGATTGGCCGCCGTTTCGCGCAGCGTGCGGACGGACCTCGGACTGGCCGAAGAAATATGAGCGGCCGTGATGACATTCGGCAGAGATCGCAAAGGGCTGTCCAGAGGGATGGGCTCCGGATCGCACACATCAAGAGCCGCAGCAGCGATGTGGCCTGAAAGCAGTGCGGAAACAAGCGATGGCGTATCAATCAGATCGCCACGCGCCAGATTAATGACAATGGCTCCTGGCTTCAGTTGCGCGAGCGAATCCGAATTCAACAGTTTGCGAGTTTGCGGCGTAGAAGGGCAATGCAGGGTCACGATATCGGACTGAGTCAGCAACGTGTCGAGCGAGACCGGCTCACAACCCGCAGCCCGAATCTGCGTCTCAGGGATCATAGGATCAAACACCAGGCATCGGCACTTGAACGCCGCCAGCCGCGCGATCACTTCCTGACCAATCCGGCCGAATCCGACGATCCCCACGGTCTGGTCCCGCAGCGTGCGCAACTGATCCAGCGGCGTTGCGAGCCCCCATTTGCCTTCGCGAACATGCAGGCAGTTCTGTACGACCTGCCGAGTCGTCGCGAGAATGAACGCGATCGTGTGATCGGCAACTTCGTCCGTACAGAATCCCGGCACATTGCAGACGGGAATTCCTTTCACTTTGGCAGCCTCAAGGTCCACATTATCAACGCCGATCCCATACCGCACAATCACTTTCGCTTGACGCATACTGGCGATCACGTCGGCATTCACCGGTGCAAACTGCGTGATGACCGCATCCGCATCGGCCACTAACTGTGGTAGCTCGGCCGCCGTCTTTTTGTCCTTCCACGCAGCAACCTCATATCCCAGCGGACGAAGAATTCCCTCCTCGATATCGAGGTTTGGAAATGAGTAATCAGTAATCGCGATTTTCACCGTGCCTGCACTCCTCTTGTTGATCACGCACATTCAAATAACGCAGAATTCACGCAGTTAAGATTGTCAGAGAATCTAATCATCGCCCATGCAGAGCGTCAATCCTGGGGGGAACGAATCGTGGTCGAGGTCTGAAGGTCGGCAGTGTGAACATGGAGCGGGTGACCGAGTAGCTCGGATTTCCCAGCAGTCGCAGCATCGAGGTTAAATCCCCAAAAATGAACCTGGCATCATCAATCGGCAATTGTAGTGAGGAATCCGAACGAATCCCAAATGGCAAGTCGGTGGCGGAATTGGCAATTTCGAATTCCCGGAGGTTCGAATCTCCCGCCGTCATTTGCCAGACGATGCATCGCATCTCTTGCGTGCCGTGGCGGTCATGAGCCCCCAGAGCAGAGTGATTTTGTATTTCTCAATTTGAATATCCCCGGCATTGGCAGCTTCGAGCAATTCGCGGCATTTCGAGACTCCGTACATCCGAAAGTGTGATGGATCGACCCAGCGAAGATAAATGTCACAAAGTTTGCACGTAAGATAGTCATCGCACCAGTCGGTAATGATGACAACGCCGTTCGGGCGAAGAACGCGCAGCATTTCATCCAGCGCATCGCTGGGCCGACGAATGAAGTGAAACATGTTGCACGACACGACAGTGTCAAAGCTGCAATCATCGAACGGCAGATTCTCGGCCCAACACTCGTGGAGTAAGACATCCGGTGACAGTCGTTTGCGCGCGATGCTGAGCATTTCGCGTGATGCGTCAACCCCCGTAAGACTCGAAACGCGGGAGTCGTTCAACAAACATCGCACCAATGCGCCGGTGCCACAACCGACATCGAGAACGTCACCAACGGTGCGCGGCAGACGAGCCAGCGTTGCGTCTGTGCTGACGCGAACGTAGTTGGACCATCGCGAGTCGTAGTCGGGCGCAAGCTTCGCGTATTGCTCAACGACGAAACTGCGATCACGATTGTCGCTCATTGATGCTTTTGCCCAATAACGAAATTCGATCTATGCGGAGGTATGGATGCCGACGCAGAGATCGTGCGTTGGATTTTTTCGCCTCGTGGATCGGGCACAAGTCTGCGGAATCAATCCCGGGTCACTCAGCGGGACCGCTGAGTCTACAAAGTGACGAAGGGATTGTCACCTTGATCTTCCTGGCGGTTGCGCTTCGGGTCGCGGCGGTTGACCGAGTGCTGGTCAACCGCAATGTCCCACGACCGGCGCTGGCGAATCACGCCACACATTCTCTGGACAGCGGATGATGCGCCTGAAAACACGCAAGGCGAGCGGCAGGGCGTCAGCCCTCCGGGGGAAAAACAAAGGTGTCAGGAGTCATTGTTTGGTAGTTGATGGACCCTTGGTCGTCCACGCGGGCGTAGCGTCGATTCAAGGTCAAGGCGACGTGCC
>JAYUVA010000276.1:0-4704 GCA_043754375.1 Candidatus Kuenenia sp.
TTGTCTGGTCGCTGGACGCGGCGGGCCGCGAAGTCCTGCCCGGCAGGCAGGACCTACCTGGAAATGCAACTTTATGAATGAATCCGTCGTCGAAGATGCAGCGATTTCATGGTTTGCACAGATCGGATATCGCTGCTGGAGAGGCTGGCGGACGGTGAGGAGATAGACGCTGGATACGGGCAGACGCCCGGTCGCTACCCTCTGCACATCACACAGTCGGTCGGCCCGATGGTGCGTCTACTCCGGCTGGATGGACTGATCGGGTATGCAGGGGTCGGCTTCGCGTCGCGACCTACCCGACGTCGATCAGTCGCCCGAAAGTGGCGAGCTATCGACCGTGACGCATGTCGTCGTCTGGCAGCGGCAGATCGACTCCGGCTCTCGGCACGTCGGTCTGCTGAGCCCAGTCGCCGGGCGCGTCAGATGACGCTGCCCGGTATGGACTGATCAGATGCTGTGTGGTCGCACGGCTATTACTCGCACATTCCCCGTTTCCATTCCGGGGCCGTGAGATTCTGGACCGGGCAATTGCTGCCGATCACGGGATTTCAGTCGTGGGGTCGTCTGGATCGAGCAAGGGAACGTGCTGTAACTGCGGGCTGGTTGTTCTATCGGCCAGGCACAAACAGAGAATCGGGTGTCTACTGGTCGCTCATCCCCGAGGCTGTTCTGAGTTCATTCAATGATTCACCAGTTGATGAAGTGAATCACCATTTTGGAGATTCAGCCGTAGTCAATCACCAAAATGGAGCGCCTGACGGTGATCGAATCGTGATTGACTCGGGATCGAACCGTGATAATGCGGTGAACCTTCCATCCCTGTTACCTGTACCTGTCCCTGAACAGGGCTCTGCGCTTCCGAAATTGTCTTCTCAGAATATTTCTGCTGAAGACATTGCAACAGCAAAATGGATGTTTGATGTCGTGAGGCGACTGCAGCCGGAACACAAAGTGCCAGACTTTGAGAAATGGGCAAACGTGATTCGCATGATGCGAGAACGCGATGGGCGAACAGATGCTGACATCCGGGAATTGTTCCAAGCTGCAGACAGCGATGAGTTTTGGCAAACGAATATCCGTTGCCCTGCGAAGCTGCGAAAACAATGGGACACGCTCGACCTAAAGTTTCGTAAATCGAAAAATGCTGGTTGTTCATCGGACGGGAATTTCGAATTCCTGAACGTGCGTGCAATTTTGAAGCGTATCTGGTCACCTGACCTGAAAAACTATCGTGACGCTGAGAATGCCGTCGGGGATGCAGACCTATTCAAAGCTGCAAAGTTAACCGGACTTACAGTTATCACCGATTCAAGCGAACGTGACCGGGTTACATCGCAGACCTTTACACAACATCTGGAATCCATTCGCGCCGGACGGAGGAAAACAGCATGAGCCACAATGATGATATCCGACTTCCGCCTCAGAACCTCGATGCAGAACGTGGCGTACTCGGCAGTCTAATGCTGATGTCGTCGGCGATTGATGAAATCGCCAGCATCATCACTCCAAACGATTTCTACTCCGACGCGCACGGCAAGGCGTATGCTGCCATCGGAGATATGCACCGTCGCGGATGCCGCGCAATCGATCCTGTGACATTGTCTGAAGAACTTATTCGGCGTGCCGAATTCGAAGACATCGGCGGCGCTGGCTACATCGCGCAGATTGTGGAAGCCGTTCCTCATGCTGCTCACGTCCGGTATGACGCCAACATCGTCCGCGAAAAGTCACGGATGCGTAAGCTGATCTATCTATGCTCTGAGACGCTACAACGGGCTTACGAAGCAACGACCGACACTGATGAACTGATTGCTGAACTTGATTCCCGGACTCTGCTCTGACGCGACGCAGAATCAACTGGTGAGTTGCATTCAATGTCCGATGCCGTCGATGCCCTTGAAGCGTACGAGATAGATCCCGGAGCGATTGGTAGGACTGGCTTCCTGCAACTCGATCAGATGCTGGATGGCGGATTTCGGGAAGCTCAGTCAATCATCGTCGCAGGCAGGCCGGGCCACGGCAAGAGTGTGCTTGTTTGCCAGTTCGCCCGAACGTCCGCCGAACGTGGAGAGCCAGCACTTATCCTCAGTTTGGAAATGTTGGAGCGTGAGATTGCTGGTCGATTCAGTAAGACGATTGCTCGCAACAGACTCCGAAGTCTTCCGGTGTTTTTTGATGACACCGCTGTCATGGCAAACAAGATTTGTTCCCGTATCCGGTATGCCAAGCGTCGATACGGCATCCGACTTGCAGTTTTGGATTATTTGCAACTGGTCGAGCCGGACGACAAAAAGTCCCAGCGAGAGAGACAAGTCGCTGAAGTCAGTCGTGCTATAAAGTTGCTCGCCCGTGCGTTGAGGATTCCAATCATTGTGGCCTGCCAGTTGAACCGTCAAAACTCAAACGAAAAGCGGAAACCGCGATTGTCGGACCTCCGTGAATCTGGATCGATTGAGCAGGATGCCGACGTCGTCCTGATGTTGCACGAAACCGAGGACGGCGAATCTGAATTCATCCTCGCAAAGAATCGGGGAGGGCCCTGTGGAATTGTTATGGCAACATTCAATCGACCGAAATTCATGTTCGACTGTGACCAGTGGACTGGAAAGCTCTGACTTGTCTAAATGCGGTTGCGGATTGCCCGTTCCTCGGTTTGGTGTTACGAGTATTTGCAGACGACGCCACAACACGGATCGAACGATTTAAGAGAGTCGGCGGCACTGCCGACTCTCGTTCAAATTTTTTCGAAGCAGTTGAGTATTTCCGTTTGCAGATTGATGTGCGTTGCCGAATCAAAAAGTGATCTGATCCACGTTATTCTGCGTTGTTAATCAATTGCATTTCGGACTGCGACTTCAAGATGCCGGGAAACCGGAAGGAACTGAGGCGATGGGATCTGTCTTCCGCAAATCTGTAACGCGACCGCTGCCCAACGGCGCGGAGATCATCACAAAAAATGGCGAACAGTTCGCAAAATGGAAACCTGCCAAAGGTCGAGCGAAAACCGCCAGAGTGATCACTGGAAAGAATGGTTCCTTGCGGATCATCGACGAATCGGGAACATTCGTTGCCAGGTTTCGCGATGGTTCAGGGTTGCTGTGCGAAATCTCAACCGGTTGTCGCGACGAAGATGCTGCACGTTCCGTGCTGGCCAAACTTGAACGCCGAGCGGAGTTGGTAAAGGCCAAAGTGATCACTGCCGCCGAAGATCGAATTGCGGATCATCATTCTGAATTGCTGTCCGGTCACATTGCCGATTACCTACAGTCGCTTCGTGCAAGGGATGTCAGTGCGGGCTATTTGAAGGAAACCAAACGGTTGACCAATCGGATCGCCAAAGACTGCGATTTCAAATCGAATTGGTGATATCGACCTGACCACTATGGAGCGGTGGATGGTTGCTCGCAAGACAGAGGGAATGTCGGCACGGACGCGTAATTCTCACGTCCAGGCAGTAGCAGGGTTCTGTTCGTGGGCCGTCAATAACCAGCGACTGGCATCGAATCCGCTTGCCCGCATTGGCAAAGCTGACGAGAAGAGCGACAAGAGACGGCAACGACGGTCGCTGACAGAATTGGAACTGATTCGATTACTGGAAATGGCCCGCTGGCGACCGCTGGCGGAGTTTGGACGCGAATCGATTTCGGCAACGGGCGCAAGCATAACGTCCGGAAACGGCACGTCGAAGCGTTCGAATTGGAAGAAAACTGCGCTGACACTCGACACCTTGCACACGGCGGTCGAACGGGCGCGGGAAGCTCTGAAGGACAATCCTGATTTCGTGATCGGACTGGAACGTCTCGGACGTGAACGAGCCTTGATTTACAAGACCCTCGTGCTGACGGGGCTCCGAAAGGGCGAACTTGCATCTCTGACGGTCGCGCACCTGGAACTGGAGGGACCGACACCATACGCCGTGCTGAACGCCGCCGACGAAAAGAACCGGCAAGGGTCGTCCGTGCCTCTCAGAAGCGATCTGGCGGAAGACTTGAGGGATTGGATCTCCGGTGTGCCGGGCGCAGCGACGCTGCGCATTCACAGGGGCAATACAGATGCAGACGTCAATCGACCGCTATTCAGGGTTCCTGCGGGGCTGGTCCGAATTCTTAACCGTGATCTGCTTGCCGCTGGCATCCCGAAGCGAGATGAACGTGGCCGGACGGTTGACGTTCACGCTCTTCGGCATTCCTTCGGAACACTGCTGAGTAAAGGCGGCGTTTCGCCTCGCACAGCACAAGCTGCGATGCGTCACAGCAAGATCGACATGACCATGAACGTTTACACCGATCCGAAGTTGCTGGATGTTCATGGTGCGTTAGACACACTGCCAACGTTGAATCTCAATCCGGGGCCGAAGAGAGACGAACAATTGATGCGAGCGACGGGAACCGACTGTCGGGATCTGGTTCCGGCTTCAACTCACGCCCTAAAGTTCGTTGCACCAGATGTTGCACCAACTTCCGGCAAACCGGGTCATTTCGAGTCATTTCCTGTCACTTTGGGCAGTCTGTGCCACGACGAGATTCATGCGTCTGGCGAACCGAAAAAGTCGTCAAATCCCAACGAAAAAGCCTCAAACGCAACAATTGCGAATGAGGCTTCTGTAGGGTGGCTAACCGGGCTTGAACCGGCGGCCTCCAGAACCACAATCTGGCGCTCTAACCAACTGAGCTATAGCCACCATGCACTCGGCGAATCGTAGCC
>JAYUVA010000277.1:0-10326 GCA_043754375.1 Candidatus Kuenenia sp.
CCAGAAACGTCCCATCTACCAGTGGCTCTGCGATGCCGTCGATGCCAGCCTCAAAGGCCAATCCGCTCCCTGCATTCTGTTCGACCCGTGAACGGTTACTGTTACCGGGCACACTGTTTCGGACCGGAATCAACAACGTGGCGACGGTGATGGCTGACGACAATGACAATGTCGATCCCAGAAATCCCAGTAAATCTTTCAGGTTGCTCACCAGCACCAGGACTGCTGCCAGACTGGCCTGCAGCAGCACCGACCGGGAAATGGAATTCGGCCCCGTGCGAAAAGCCGCAAAGAACACGCCATCGTCCGCCATGCGTGAAATCACGCGTGGACCAACCATGATCATTCCGGCGACCGAAGTCAATGTTCCAAGTCCGATGGCCGTCCGTATCAATAGTTCCAGTGACGCACCGCCGATTGCTTCCGCCGCGATCGATGCCACTCTCGGGCTTCCCAGAATTTTCGTTGCCGGCGTCGCGGTTACAAAAACCAAATTGAGCAGCAGGTACAGGACCGTCACCAGCACCGTTCCCAGAATGAGCGATCGCGGAATTGTGCGGTCGGGATTCGACACTTCTGATGCGGCGTAAATGGCCGAGTTGAATCCTGCGTAGCTGAGTGAAATAAACATCACGGACGTCGACATCGTCAACAATGTCGACCACGCAAACAGCGGCGGCAGAGTTTCGGCCACTGGTTCCCAGTGCCATGCGTGTGTTGGGATCCTTGATGCGGCGATCATCAAAAAGCTTATCAATGCAATCAGTTTGATTCCCACAATGGCATTTTGCAGCGATGCAAACAATTTCACCAGAAACGCATGTCCGAATCCGAATACCGCAATCACCGTAATCGCAGGGCTGCCCACTGGCAACCATGCAGCCCGCATCTCTGCCGGTACGATGTATTCTTCGAACGTCAGGGCGACCAATGCAATTGAGCCACTGAAACCCACCGTCAGCGAAATCCAGCCTGCCTGAAACCCGATAAAGGGATGCACAAGTCTCGAAAGATACAGGTACTCGCCACCGGATTGTGGTAATCGACGAGCCAGCTCGCCATAGGCCACGGCACCGCACAACGCGACCAGCCCGCCAGCGCACCATGCAAGCAGAACGCGACCGGGTGACTGCAGGTCAGCGAGGGCAAATCCGGAGGTCGTGAAAATCCCTGAACCAATCATGCCGGCGATCACGACACACGTCATTGTGGTGAGGCCGAAGTGAGCGGTGTTTGGTGAGGGTGTGTTCATGAATTGTGGGACGAGCTCATTATTCAGGCTTTTCCGCTTTCGGATTTCCATCAGTGATCGAACGCATTTCTGTTCGATACTGGTCAAGCAGGTCCAGACCTGCGGGATGATGGTTGATTCGCATCCAGGTTTCGTAGGAGATCACTCTCCTGCCACCTGGCAACTCTTTGGTCCAGAGCAGGGCGTCACCCCGAATGCTGACAACGGATTTTCCATCCGTCGTTCGGGCACGCAGAGCGACTTCACCTTTATCCTTGACGAATGTCAGGAAGACGTAGTCGTCGGCCTTGACCCCGGGGCCGTCCAACTGCCAACCCAGCGACTGAAGTTCCTTTGTGTAACGCTCGCCAACTTCCGGTAACGGCAGGTCGTCCATCAAAAACTCAATGCTCTTGCCGATCGCGTCAAATTTCGCTGTCTTCGATTCATTCAGGATTGGAAAATCTGCGGCTTCGATGCCGGCAGGCGGCGCATCAGTCGCGTCCGATGGTTTCGGCCTGGCCAGCTGCCAGGATGAGTTTTCCAGGTTATTGCCGACGCATACAAGCGTTCGGCCCGTGGGCAAGCTCTGCAGACCAACTGTCAGGTCCTGCTGACCGCAAACATACACCAACCAGTTGTGATCGTCCTTAATGATTCGACCATCGTCCCGAATCAGCCAGCCCTGAGCAGCCAGTTCTTTGTCATACAACTCGCGAGTTTGCTCCAACGTCATCGCTGTCGTGGCGACGAGGAAGGGTTCCGTTGCACCATCGAATTCGACAAAGCCTGAATCCGGCGGCACAGGTATCGAATTGGCAGTCAGGAACCGCGAGTACTGAACGCTGTAGCTTGCCGGTTCAGCAGGAAAGCGACCTATCGACACCCGCAAAGTCATACCGTCCTGAAGAAACTCCAGATCGCGGCCATCTTCCTGCTCATTGTGTGACGCATGGAGCCTTGCATAGGCAGTCCAGCCTGCGTCGTGCATTTTTCGAAGCAGAGTCGTTTCAAGCTGGATCAGATCGGCCTTCGTACGATACATCACTGTATCTTCGTTCTCGAAGACCAATTCGATCGGCGCTGCGTCAAACTTCGGAGCCCATCGGACATCGTAGTTGCCGGCGAAATTCACGCTGATCGAAGTCTTTGAATCCGCCCCCTGGTAGAACGAGGCCGTCAGCATGAAGTCGTCTTTTTGAAACCGGATCGAATTTGGTGTCGCAACTGCGGATGCGACTTCGTGCCAGCCTGCTTCGCCCAATTGATAGCGGTAAAACAACTGAGCTTCGTCTGCAGTTACGGCTGCGTCGTATCGGATACTGAATTCATCGCCGCTTCCGGTACTGCCATCGGCCTCCGGCAGCCGTGCGAAGACCCTTAAGTCCATCGTTTGCCGCAACAGCACCGGCGATGCTGGCTTTTGTGACTTTCTCTCGGGCATGGCAACGGCAGCGTGCAGCGGTGCCATCTTCAACGCTCCTCCGTACTTCGTCGTTCCCCAGATTCGTATACGGCCATTCACGGACGCGACGACCAGCAGATTCGTTTCCGGTAGCCAGCTCAATCCCGTGATCGGCCAGCCGGTGGCGTCAATAATCTGCACGAGTCGGCCGCTGGCGATATGCCAGATGCGGACAGACGAACCATTTGCGGTGGCCAACAACTCTCCATTCGCGGAAAACGTAATAAACTCCTCGGTCGCGAAGCTGCCGTTCAATCTGGATTCAGGTTTCTGGTCAGTGACGTTCCAGAATTGCAACGCATCTTCTGCACTAAACAGGAATCGTGTACCGTCCGGATTTCGTGCCATGGTGAAATTGTATCGTCCGGGGGACAGCGTTTTTTCCGGTTTGCCCGTACGGACATTCCAACTGCTTGTCGTCTCGCCGGCAGCAACCAGTAATTCCGGAGTCATGTACTCAATGCGTTTCAAACCATTGGTATCGACTTCAAAGCGATTCTTCTGCTGAAGCTGATCCGCGCTCCAGATCGTGATTTCATTGTTGTAGCTGATCGTGGCAATTTCCTGCGAATCAGGCGAGACTGCTATCTGAATAATGCCCGTAGAGTACAGCTTCTTCGAATTCAACTCCTTGCGGTCAGAGATATCCCAGATCCGAAGTATTCCCTCACTGTCACCAGCCGCGAACCACTTTCCATCAGGCGACACGGCGAGCGACTTGATTGTCTGATCGTCAGTCAGTTCCAGAAACACATGTTCCGGGACGTCTGTCTCTATGGACCAGAGCGTAACGCGGGTGCCTGCTGTAATGAAGTGGCGACCGTCCAGCGTATGTGCCAGGTGACTCACAAATCCTGACGCGCTCGATTCGCGGCATGCCAGCAACTGCAGCGGTTCAAAATCCCCCCGTGCCCATCGAACAAGTTGCTCCGGTGTCGGTTCAACAGTTTGTTTGACAATTTTTGGCGATGAATTCGCGTCGCTCCCGCTGGTGGCCAGGACCGTTTTCCCACCCTGCGACTCTCGCGCCGAATCAATCACCTCTGATACATCATCAGTTAGCGGTACAGCGGCACCAGTCGTATTCTCCCAGTGGTTCAAAGGCGCGCTGGGTGATTCGCCCGTTCCGTGTGATGGATCATGCGTTTCGCTGGTATCCTGAACAGAGGTTTTCAACTGACGACCTGCAGTCTGTTGAACGACTGGCATTGCCGCATCGCCGCAACCGCAATTGACAAGGGCTGCCACTGTCATCGACAGCCAGATTGGGGACAGCAATTGATTTGATCTCGAAAGATCAACACGCCTGCAGGACCGGGTTTTTGACGAACGCATAGTGACTGCCCTCATGACGACAAAGAAAGGCAAGTGGGATGATAAACAGGGTTTGACAAATTGCTGTCTGATTTGGCCATCAGCCGTTAGTGCTTTGTCAAACGTTGAAACTGAGGTTGCTCTGCCGTCTGAAAATCTCAGTCGCGGCGCGACTGAGTTACGTAGGCGAGTCGCTCCGCGACTCGCTCAACCCCAAGTCTTTGCTGTGACAAAGCGCTAGCCCGAAACCCCGAGGCTTCCTTCGCTTCGCTCAGTCCAGCCCCGGCCACCCGATCCATCAAAGCAAGAGTAGCAGAGCGCAGCGTGTTTCGCGCCCATGAAAAAGTGGATTTGTAGTGAATCCAGTCGCGTCAGGGAATCGGCGGCTTCCAGAACGCCGCTCTCCTCTTGTCTCACTCATGACCGCGCGGAGTTTATCGCATTCGATCGGTCACGTCCCGAGCGACGGCAAAAATGATGTGATCCGTGGGTACGGATTTCGCTGTCCATTCAAAACACCGCCAGCTTCCGTCAGAAACACTGTAACGATTCCGAAACTGCACGACGGGGTGGCCAAGTTGCAATTGTGACATGATATCTATCGTTTGATCCCGATCGTCCGGATGCACAAATTCCATAAACGGTCGGGAAAGAAGTTCCTTTTCTGAGTAACCGAGCACTCGCGAAAAGTTGGAATTGACGCGGCGGAAAAAGCCATCCAGACCAGCGATGCAGAACAGGTCGAGACAGAGTTCGAAGAATTTCTCCAGATCACTTCCCGCTCGTCGCAACAGCGATTCCAGATACAGCGTCAGTTCCGTTGCGACACTTCTGGCATCTGCGGGTCGCCCATCCGGATGGGGTGAAAGGCATTTCATTGCGAGCCGCACCAGCACGCTGTTTGCTCCGCTGCCCATAAGGCTCGAATACGTATCGCTCAGGTCCGCCCGTTCGGCCTTAATACACACGTCAAGGAAATTCGGCCCGCAATAGGGTGCATAGCCAGTCAGTATTTCGCACAGCATGCCGCCCAGTCCGAACACATCCGATTGCACATCCACGCACTGTCCACGCGCCTGCTCCGGTGACATATAGGCGGGCGTTCCCCAGAACGCGCCGGCGGGTAAATCCACAGACAGGTCCCGCGAAGTCATCACAGACAGTTTTTCTGCAGCTGCATCCTCAGAATGATAATGTTCATCGCCACCCTCGATGTGTAGGCGAACACAGTGATCGGCGGAAGCTCGCGCAAGCCCCCAGTCCATCAGATGAACTTCACCAAAGGCTCCGACCATGACGTTCGCCGGTTTAATATCAAGGTGAATGACTCCGCACGAATGCGTATACGACAGCGTCTGACAGACATGTTCGAAGATGTTCAGAAACCGCGGGAGATCATCCTGCGGTGACGAGCGAGCAGACAGAAGGTTGGCCAGTGTCATCCCGTTGACCAGCTTCATTGCGAAGTAAGGTCGGTCGTCAGATGTCGTACCGGTTTCGTAAATAGGAATGATGCCCGGATGCTGCAATCGACCGGTGATGCGTGCCTCATTGATGAACTGCTGACGAATCAGAGGCCTGTTCTGATGTTCCTTGAGCAGTAACTTGATGGCGACTTCCCGATCCAGGTCGATGTCGCGAGCTTCGAAGATGATTCCCATTCCGCCGCGCGCAATCTCCTGCTCCAGGTGAAACCGTCCCAAAAAACGGCCTTCCAGATCTGCCGCAAACTCCGGTCGCGGAAGGCCGCAGTCCGGAAAGGGAACAGTTTTTTTCAGGTCCGCTCTTTCCCGGTCCCCGTCCAGCCAGGACTGCACTGGTTCGCCGGAGTCGCTCGCATTGACGACACGTTCATCGCCTTGCAGCTCCAGTTCGATCGCCTCGCCGGAATTGGGCGAAGCAGACGTCACAGGCCTTCGTGGATGCCGCCCCATGGGCAAATCGTCGTATTTCATGGCGGCGCGCCTTTATGTATCGTCAGGTCGTCACTCGCTCAAGTTTCGCAAGCCCGTCTCAAAGTGAAAACTCTGCCGCTGAAAGTCAGGAATCCGCAGTCAAACTAGCAACAATTACAACATGCACAGTCTTAAACTTCAAGGTTCTACTCGAATTTTAGTGGTTACACGTGGAATTTCCGGGGAATTCGGAGTTGCGTTGATGGGTGCAAAGTTGCATTGGAACCGTCATTCAGATGAGTCGATCGACTCCGTCATTTCCGTGGATTTTTGTGTTCAACGACAAATCATGTGCGTGGCCCGGAAGTAGAAAACGCGAGGCACGACCGCATCGTGAGCAGTCGTCGGGCATCACTCCTTGAATCAAACTCTGAATGAATCATTGCGACTATTCGTGTTCATTCGTGTCCATTCGTGGTTCAGTCACGCTTGACCCACGCACTTCATTTGTCGTTGAACCAGGAAATCAACTTTCATACCCCAACGAATACACCCACTAAATTCCTGGAAGAACCCAATTCATTTTGATTTCACGATCTGCAGCAGCACGCTTTGACCATCACGACCGGGCGTCGGCCATTCAGCGATCGGCTCCAGCTTCAATCGGTTCAAGAGTCCTTCGGACTCAGCTTCCTCGAATTCTTCCGTCCACCGTGGGCCTTTGATGAGCAGCATCTGGCCAACCGACTTCCATACCGGTGCGAACCACGTCAGCAGTTTGCTGATCGACCCCACAGCACGCACGGTGATGACCTGAAAGCGATGCTTCTTAAGAATCGTCTCGGCTCGATCTGCATGCACCACAATCGGCAGGCGCAACGCTTTAACGATTGCCTGCAATGCGGTCGCCTTCTTACCGATCGATTCGCAGAGTGCGATCTTCAGATCAGGACGCAGGATCGCGAGCACGATGCCCGGGACTCCACCGCCGGATCCCACATCCATTACGGTGGAATCTTTGGGAACATGCCGCGACAGTTCGATCGTGTCCAGCAGGTCGCGCGTTACAAACAGGTCCCAGTCAGTATGCCGCGTCAGATTCAGACGGCTATTCCAGTCCCACAACAGACGGCAATAATGCGCCAGCCGCGCAGCCTGCTCATCCGTTACGGCTAACTGATGGGCCGCAATCGCGCTCAGCAACTGCTGTACATCTTCAAGCGACGCGGACTTATCAGCAGGTGGAATAAAATAAGGCGCGCCAGTGCGTTCGAGAGATGAATCAGACAAGACCAAACACCATATCCATTTCTGCAGCGATGTGTTTCAGCTCTGCAGCGTCGCCGCCACCGACTTCTGCTGCGACCCAACCATAAAAATTAATTTCTCGCAACGCCTTGCGGACATCGGCATAGTCGATGTCGCCCTCGGAGATCCGAGCCCACTCGTCGTTCGCGCGTGAATAGCCCTTGATATCCAGTTTCATCACACGCTTGCCAAGCTGACGAATCCAGTCGCCCATGCTGCCATATTTCCAGTGATTGCCGATATCAAATTGCATGCCAACCCACGGTGAATTCAATTCATCCACATAGCTGACATACTTTGCGGCAGTCTGTGTGTGATCGCCGGCGTGATCGTACAGAAACTGATTCCAGACGTTCTCAATGACGATCTGCACGCCCCACTGAGCAGCGAGCGGCACGGCGAGCGAAATATTTTCGATCGAGCGCTTCCAGATTTCAGCTTCAGGGCCATCCGCTCCCTTTCCGACGACCAGCAGGACCGAGTGGCCACCGACGGCGTGCGTATCGCGAATGGCTGTTTGCAGGGATTCGAGGGCTTTCGCGCGAACCGCAGGATCTGCATGTGTGTGTCGAATGTCCCAGTGTGTCGAGTTCACAGTTCCGTCTACCCGCAGGCCGCTTTCTGCGATGGCCTGAATGGTCTCGTCCACATTCATTCCGGGAGCATTCATTTCAATCCCGTCAAAACCTGCGGCTTTCACGGCCTTGAACTTTTCCGTCAGCGTGCCCGGAACCTTCACCATCCCGATCTTCAGCGTCTTCCACAATCGCCCCTTCAGACCATCGCCTTCCAGAGCCAACGCAGTCACCGGTGCTGCCAAAACAGAACCCGTCCCTCCCTGGATCGAACCTGCTGCAGCCGCCAGTGCAGTGGACTGAAGAAACCCTCGGCGTGAAAAATGATCAAACGTCATGGCAAACTTCCCCGGCCTCGCAAAAATCCAGGATCAGGACAATCCACAATGAGGAGAGTCTACCTGCGAAGACGGCGCTATTCAATCTGCCAGGCTTTCAGCGTCGGATCAATACCTTAGAACCGACGGTCAGCAACGCGAAGACTTCTTCAATGTTCTGGTCGTCGAGATGAATGCAACCGCGTGAGACGGCCTGGCCGATGGAATCCGGGTCAATCGTGCCGTGGATTCCAATGTGATTACCGAGGCCCAGCCAGAATTCCCCGAGCGGATTTTCCGGATCATCGGCATCCACCATTCCTCCGTCGGGATTGTACCATGCTGGATTCTCCAGTTTTTCTGCGATTTTGAATTCCCCTGTGGGGGTCCCATTATCCGCCCCGATCCCGATCGGATAGCAATGCACGTACCAGCCGTGCGCGTGAACAGTCAGACAGAAAGCCTGCAGATCCACCACCGCGCCGAACGGGCCACGCACCACCTTCAATTGTTGTCCTGCCTGCAGATCATCCGGATCGACCCGATTCAGGCGGGCGAGATACTGCCAGGGGACATCGTACTTTTTCGCGATTGAACCAAGTGTCTCACCATAATCAACAACATGCGGTTCCGCGAACTGACGCTCCGGTGTGGTAAAAATGATTGCCGCCGTTTCATCGATTCGCTCCTGAATCACATGCCGATGCTCCGGATGTTTCCAGTAGATATCGGACATTTCCTGATGAGCTTCCAGGATCTGATCTGCGGCCATGAATTCCTCGATGCGTCGCAGTCGTGCGGCGATCTCAGCGGTCAGCACGGCTGGTTGCGAAGTACGTAAAGGGTTCGCTTCGGAACTCTGCGGCGCATCAGGTCCATAGGACGCCTGATCAACGTGAGAGCCTCGCCGAACATTCGATGCTGTTCGATTGATGCGGTTGGCATTTCGTTGATCAGACTCAGCAGGACCTTGCGCGTCGAGGCGTGCACTGTGCGCCAGCGCATGGACGAGTGGATCTGTGCTGTCAACGACCTCGCGGTCGATCTCTACAGACGATGCATCACGCAGATCTCCCCAGTCGTCATTGAGGAATGCATCGGTTTCATCGGGCGATGTCTGAATTGTTTTCGCCACTGCACCTGTCGCAGCAGATCGCACGCGCGGGATCAGGTCCAGTTGCCAGATCAGAAACGCAGCGGCGACAGCACTGACAATCCACCAATGCAGCTTCGCCTGTCGCGCAGGTTTTGTAGCGAACGGTTCCATGTTCGGCGTTACCTCAAGATCCTTTTGAAGTGTCCTTCAGGGCTGTCGGGATTGTCGCAAACGCCGGAATTCGCGGCTACCCCGGTCTGGGGGCATAGCGATCGGGGGGTGCGATTACGCAGATTTCGGTGCAAAACGCGGTTTCGCCAGGCAAGACCCGGAAATAAAAATACCCGTTTGGCGGACTTTGAAAGAGAACAGAAGCGAAGCGTCGTTCTCTTTCAAGGGTCGTCATGTTGCTGCGTCACCAGAGCAACTCTGGCGAAGTACTTCACCCGAAATCGCATTTGGGTGAGATGCGAACAAAGTATTTGGGAAGAGTCTCGTCGCGCATGAGACGTTGGCTGACTTTTTGAAACAGGTTCCTGGCGACTCGGACTCCTTTTTCGTACGTATTCTCCAGCAGTCGAACGACAGGCAAAAGGCCTTTCCATGTCATCGTCGATGCCCAGTTCAATGCCGTCGCGACACTGTCCAGCAGTGTCCCGTTCCTGTGGTTCTCGAGACTGCCCCAACAGCGTTCGATGGGATTGTACTTGCTGTGATACGGAGGATAGTAGACGAACACAACTTCCAGACCGTTGTGATCTGCAAACGCAACCATCCGCTGCATGAACGGTGTACGGAAACTGGAATTTTCCGGACCGTTGTCGAGGTTAATCACCAGTTGTCGAATGTGTGCGTAGCGTTCCCGATTTTCGTCCCACCATTGCTGAAGGCAATCAGCTATGATGTCGCTTGTTTCGCGTGATGTTCCGAAGATGATTGGCAGCAATCCGCTCAGGACATCCAGAATCCCGAAGGGCACAAGTTTTTTTTAAATGGCCCGCTTAGTCACTGGGATTGAGGATACGAGCTTCCAATTGATTCAGGAGTAATTTTCTTTTTTTGAGCGAGATTTTTGCATAACGCCATGCCGTTGCTGAGATGCGAGTTGGCTTTCGGGAGCGGTGG
>JAYUVA010000278.1:0-2701 GCA_043754375.1 Candidatus Kuenenia sp.
CGGCATCGATTCCACTTTCTGCGGTTCAAGAGAATTGAAACACCATTCCTCAAACGACCGGGCCTGTTCACGAACAAGTTCTTCCACGCGGCGTTCAAATCCATGTGCATCCGCAGGGGTCATGCCTGGCTTCAGGAAAATCGCTGCCGTGTCAGCCAGCGTCTGGCACAATACAGCCTGTCTCTTTGTCAGCCAAGCGACAACGACCTTTTTCGGAATTGCACAAACCAGCGTCCCTGCTGTAACCTGACCGTCCATGAGAGGCGTCCTGTCCTGAATTGTTAGTGTGAGAACCAACATTCTCCGGCAAGACGCCTCTTTTTAAACAGACCAATTCTCTCCCGTCTCACTGCGCAATACGCAGATCGCACCCGATGGCAGTCGTTCGCCGATGAATTTCAAACATGCCGACAGTCTACATTGAAACATCGATCATCAGCTTTCTTCGGGAGAATCCCAAGGCAGCTACGGACTCCATTCTGCGTCAACAGATGACAAGAGCGTGGTGGGATTTCCATCGCGAACGATATGAACTCTTGACGGCACAATACGTTGTTGACGAAGCCAGTGCTGGTAACACAGTTTTTGCTGCCGAGCGTCTGAAATGCCTTGCTCAGATTCCACTGCTTCCAATCGGTGAAGACATTGATCGACTTGCCTCAGAGATTCTCTCGCGGGCGATTCTGCCTGTGGATGCATTGCTGGATGCTCTGCATATTGCGTGTGCGGCCGTAAACCGGGTAGACTACTTGTTGACATGGAACTGTAAGCATATTGCCAACCCAATGATCCTCCCTCGAGTTTTCCGCACGCTGGATGATTTTGGGTTGCCATTTCCGATCATCTGCACACCAAAAGACATGATGGACGAGTACGATGACGAAACAATCCATTGATCCCATCATTGAAGAAATTCACGAAACACGGCGCGAGATCGCGAAACGATTCAATTACGACATCGCGAAGATTTCTGAAGATGCCCGGCGCCGTCAGGCACTTGAGGGCAGACCCTTGTGGCAGCCTGAATCGGCGAACAAAATGATGCACCCGAGCGGCGGTGGATCGCTTTCTGACTGTGGCTCATCAACTCCCGCCGCCGGGTGATCGTCGGCGTTAGGCGGCAGTCCAACCGTGTCCAAGCTGCGAGGCAAGCAATGAGAGGAGAGAGTGCACTGCGACAAGCCAGCTATCTGATCCTCTGCGTGATTCCATTGCTGATCGTTCCGCTCACTGGTTCTCGCGCGCTGCGAATCCCCGTCGTTCATGAATCGCTTGGAATTCTGCAGTTTGGAATCGTCGCGATCTCCACCTGGTGGTTGGCACGCCCACAGGTCGGGTCTCAAGGTGAACGTGAGCCGCTGCTACGCCCGGCAGGAGCACTTCTGCTCACGCCTATTGCACTCATCGCGCTTCTCTGGGTGGGGCTTGCGACGCCCTGGGACGCTACGCCGTCCGAGAACAAGATGCGGTACGCCGTTCTCTTGGCGGGCTCAATTGGCGTCACAGCTGGGTTCTTTCTGCTGAAGGAAGCTCTTGCCGAGTCGGGTGAGCACCGTTTCTCAGCTCTTGCGCTTGCTGCGAGTTCTTTGTCTGGTGCCGCCTATGTCGTCTGGGCCTCCTTTCAGCTTGGCGACTTCGCTCTGAGGCTAGCGACGGGAGCGGCAGACCCGGCGGTAGCAGCCATGAACAACGTGTTCGATGCGCTGTTGTTCTCTGCCAGCGCGCTCGCTTATGTCGCTACAGCTGCCGTCGCTCACGCCCTGTGGCGAGTCGCATGGCTTGGTCGAAATGCTTCTCGCGCGTACGTCGCGCTCAATCTGATTGCACTAGCGCTCCTGGTACTGCGGGGAGTGTCGTTTCCAAGCCCGGGGGGCGACCCTGCTCCTTGGTTCACGCGCCCAGGATTCATCGTTGGGATTCCAGCCATACCATGGTTCATGCCCTATTTTCTCGGCGTGATCTTGCTCCGGCGTGCCAGTACGAATCGTGGGTAGGTGAACACCTATGCTCTGCCGCCTAACTAATAAGGCTTTGACTTCGCGAGTGCGGACGGAAGGCGCTGAGTGAGGTTCAGGGTTGAGCGGAGTGGGCTGGTGGCGGTGAGAACTCGCCGAGCCGAAGCTCAAGGCATTTGTTCAAGAAGCCCGGTGGTGTTGCAGCGGCTGGCGGCGTATGGGAAACGCAATTCGCAGCGACGCTGCGAACTGGCAGTTTTCAGTTGGCAGTCGTCAGTGAATCGCAGGTGCCGTAGACCGAACGCCGGAATCCGACATAGCTCAGCGCCGTGCGACGTGCAGTTGGCACCGAAACGTGGTCGGTTCTTTCCGAATTGCTCACATTTTTCGATGGCAGCGCGCACCGCGATCCGGCACGGCTGACAGCGTATTTTGAAATTCGTCGTTGATGACGCGAGGTTGTCCCGGTGGGCTGACGCCGCACTGCTCGCCGAATGCACCTGCATACTCATCATCCACTGTCCAGATAATTTGTGGCGTGACTCGCCAGCGCCGGTCGTGGCAGATCACGGCTGACAAGCGCTCGACCATTGCCATCGGTGATTCCGACCAGGTGCAGTTGTCCGCCGCAGTGCTCGCACGGCAGACGTTTTGCGTCTGGAAAGGGGGTCAGGACTCAATTGTGCAAAGCACCCTGCGGGCCGTTCCGGCAATTAAGTCCTGACCCCCTTTCCAGACGGTGCGAC
>JAYUVA010000279.1:0-2506 GCA_043754375.1 Candidatus Kuenenia sp.
ACTCCCTACTTTGTTCTGAAAAAAGGCCATATTCGAATTGAGTTTCCAGCCTCAATCGAGGAAACATGACTCCGGTGGTGGCTTTCACATTGTTGGTGCAGCCCCGGGAATTCATGTAGAATGCGTCGGCCGGTCAGATCACAGGCCGCGACAGAAATCCCGCTCTGCGACTACCGGATAAACCAGACGGTCATTCAGAGACCGCAACGTCCTGATTGAAGTTCAATGTATGAAATCACCTCGATATCACCTGACAATTCATCGCTCATCGAAGCGATCTGCCAGAGCGATCCCTCGGCATGGTGCTTTCTTCCGGCACAGCAATCTGATCCAGTGTGGTGTTCGCAGCCCTTTTGCGGACTTTGGAATCTTACGTCGGTAGCGGCCAGTGGGGCTGTTGGACAAGGAACTGTCGCCAGCGCGTTGAAGGCGATGGGCGTCCCTGCTGAAGATTTTTTCGCGCGCGTCACCGCACACAGCAACGATATTCCGGAAAACATTCAGCTGCTGCTGGATGATGAAACAAGAATCCAGGTCTCTGTCCAGTGCGTATTCAGCAATATCAATGGAGCGGTGATGGGGCGATTGCTTCGTTTTCGCGTGTTGTCCGACAGGAGTGTGATCGACAATCTGATCGATCAAATTACGACCGCTCGAAAACAACTGCGAGTTCTGAGGGCGCGGGAACTGGAAATTCTGAACCTGGTGTATGAAGGCCGCACGAACAAGTCCATTTCGATCACCGCAGGAATCAGCGAGAAGACGGTCGAGAAGCATCGAGCACGGATCATGTTAAAACTGGGACTGAACTGCACGGCCATGATGCTGCGCATGGTCACTGTGGCCAGGATGTTGCCGAGTTCTTTGTTGACTGGCGAGGAGAAATCTGCCGACGAACAAATGGCAGATTTGAATTATCGATCATCAACCGGACTCAGCCGCCAACCGCCGACGGCCAGCGAGTAATCCTTCACAGCATCCAGCAATGGTTCGCCGATCATTCCCAGCGACCATCGCGCGCTGTCCGGAATGAGGGACGACCCCGGGTCAAGTTCATATGCTTCCAGAAGTCCCGGCACGGCAGGTTTCGCACGCATCAACCCCAGTGCGATGGCTGACATGCGCCGGACCATTTCGTGTTCCGGCATCAGGCCGCCTCGATCCGCCACCCGCCCGAGAAAGGATTTCGTAACATCCTGATCAGGATCGTTTTCATAGAACAATCCCAGCGTCCACATTGCCGCCGTCCGCTTGAATAATCCACCGGGTGCAGACTTACTGAAATTGGGTTTCAGAAGTGCATGCAGGTCCTTCAGACGTTCCAGACCGGCATATTGAATGAGATACGATGACTGCAGCCCGATTTTGGCTTCGGCAGAAATCAGAGCAGGATTCTTCAACATTTCTTCGTTGAGCAGCAGTTGTTTCCGCACGGCATCCTGCACGGCCGCATCAGGACACAAATGCATCAGCCATGCCGATGTCACCATAACTTCGCTGCGCGGATGCTCAAGCAACGGAACGCAGCGATCCGAAAACTGTGGCGCGCGAAGTTGTCCCAGCAGCAACAGACTTTGTTCAATTCCCTGCCAATCTTCGGGATTCGCCGCCAGAGTGTCGCCAGACATCGCAATGATGCCAGCTCGCAGTTGAGGCTGTTCTTCTGCGACCAGAAACGACATTTCACGCGCGACGTTTCGAACTTCGAGATGCTTGTCGCTCAGCTGTTCATGCAGCCAGCCGGAACGTTCAACATCCGGAAATCTTCGCATGATGTGGGCAGCGGACATGCGGACGACCGCATCGCGATGACTGCACCCCGCTGGCAACGCCGCGACCAGAGCCTCCGGATTCACGCGTAACAATGCCACCCACGCCGCGGACGCGACACCATCTGAAGCACCCGTACACAAAGGGAACAGACTGGCATGTGCTTCCGGCTTCGCGGTGGACAAGAGCTGGATCCCCAACAGCCGTTCCGGAATACTGCCCTCAATCAGGGATTCAGCCTCCGCAAATGCCATGTCCGGGGCCAGAACCGAAAGTGCCCTTGCTGCCGCTCTGCGTTTTTCGAACGTCAGCAACTCGCCTTGCACGACAGAACGCAGCAGATCCGAAGCCTGTGAGTCTCCCAGTGCCACGAGTCCTTCACAGGCCAGCGACACAGCCAGTGTGGTTTCAGAAACGGTTGCGAGTCGTTGTTTCCAGATGTCGCCTGCCGCCGTTACGTTCCAGCGAGCAAGAGCAGGGTCAATCCACAGTCGCTGCGAGTCATCGGCATGTTCATTCAGCTTCAGGACGGCCGAAGCGGATTGCCTGACATCGGCATTCACGAGCGCCCGGGCACACGCAAAGCGTACGCGCAAATTTGAATGCAATTCCAGATGTTTCAACAGGATATCGGCTGAACCGCTGATGTCCTGCAGTTTTTCGCGGGCGACTCGCGCTAAACTGAGAGCTGCTGTTTCCAGCAGTTCATCATCTTCAATTTCGCGAAGCGTCCTGT